>CAYGST010000025.1:0-19984 GCA_964352415.1 uncultured Planctomycetaceae bacterium
GTTCACGACCGCGCTGCCCTTCTTCGCCGTCAGGTTCGGGAGCAGCGCTTCGGTCACGCGCATCGGGCCGAAGGTGTTGACCTCCATCACGCGCCGGGTCAGCTCGGCGTAGCCCACCTCGTCGGCCCACTGCCGGCCGCTGACGCCGGCGTTGTTGACGAGCAGCGCGACCGGCGCGTCGCCGACGGCCTCGGCGAAGGCGTCGACCGAGGCCTCGTCGGCCACGTCGAGCTGCAGGACGCGCGCACCGGTGGCAGCGAGCTCGGTCGCTTCCTTCGGCTCGCGGGCCGTGCCGATCACGGTCGCGCCGGCGGCGACGTACTGCTTGGCGAACTCGAGGCCGAGGCCCCGGTTGGCGCCGGTGATGATCACGGTCTGGCCGCCGAGGCGGGACTTCGGCGGGGTCGTGGGCCCGTCTTGACCGGTCGAAAGGCCCAGGAGACCGAAGAGGACCGGAACGGCGGCCAGGGACAGGAGGGCGGAGCGGCGGGTTTGCATGGCGGTCTCGTGCGGAGTCGTGGGGGCGGAGGAACGGCGCCTCGTGGGACGCGCAGGGCTCCGACGGTAACCGCTCCCTGCCGTGGGGCGCCAGCCGGAGGGCACGACGCGGGCCGCGGCGTGGCGCAAGGCGACTCTCCCACCGCGGCGTCCCTCAGCGCGCGCTCGTCCAGGAGCCGACGAGCTGCTCCTCGACCATCGTCCACGGGCCTTCGGCGTCGCGCTCGAACAGCCAGCGCTGGACGTTGTCGCCCTGGGTCAGGGTCAACTCGACGCGCGGGGCGGCGCCAGCGGGCTCGAGCGCGCGCGTCGCGACCTCCGCCGCGCCGTAGCCGCTCGTCCAGAACGACTCGCCGGCCGTTTCGCGCAGCTCGCGCCAGCGCATGAGCCAGGCGTCGCGCGTCGTCGTTTCCGTCTCCCCGTCACGCAGCGTGCGCACGCGCCGTCCCAGGTAGCCGCCGATCTCCTGCAGGTCGCCGCGCTTCCAGGCGCGCGCGAAGCCCTCGGCGACGGCGCTGCCCTCGGCGATCGCCTGGCCCTCCTCGCGCGGGAACTCCTCGTCGCGCGAGAACGCGACGAGGTGCTGCCACGGCAGCTCGTCGAACTCGCGCGCGAAGGACAGCCCGTTGGCCTTCATCTCGAGCAGCATCTGCGCCTTCGACATCTTGTGCTTGAGCTTGATCGGCACCTCGCGGTCCTCGAGCCGGAACTCGACGAGGATCAGCTCGCCCGTCTCGGTCAACGCGTCGCGCAGGTGCTTCAGCGTCGTCACGGGGTGGCTCAGCTCGTGGTAGACGTCGATCTGCACGATCGCGTCGCAGCTCGACTTCGGCAGCTTCGGATCGCTGATCGTGCCGAGCACCGGGCGCACGTTCTCGAGGCCGGCCTCCTTCACGCGCAGCCCGAGGAGCTCGAGCATCTCCTGCTGGATGTCGACGGCGAACACCGCGCCGTCCTCGCCCACCGCCTCCGCCATGGGCAGCGTGTAGAAGCCGTTGCCGCAGCCGAAGTCGCAGGCGACCTCGCCCTCGGCCAGCTGCAGCTGCTCGAACAGCAGCTTGCTGTTCTCCTCTTCGTCACGCGAGGCGCGCATCAGCCACTCCGCGCCGGTCCAGTGCATCGTCCGCGCGATGTCGCGGCCGAGGTAGCTGGACCTGCCCCGTTCGCCGGCTTCGGGGTCCGAGGCGTCTGGGCGCTGCTGCGCAGCCGCGGCGACTAGGCAGAAGAGGGGGAGGGCAAGCAGCAAGCGCAGCGAGACTCTCATGACGGGGATCGTACGTGGTGGAGGGGAAATCACCCCGGAGGGTGGGAAGACCGGGCGGTCGAGCAAGTCGTACAGAGCCCCAACGCGCCCCGGGCGCCCACCGGCATTCGGCGCCCTATGCTGACCGGACGCGCCCGCCTCACCGCGGGCGGGCCCCGCAGCCGCGGAGACCGCTGCGCCGACCGACCCCGCACACAGACCGAGCCGACGAACGCCGGGAATCTCCCCGTGCCCGAGCGGCGAACCCCGAGAGTGCCGAGACCATGAACCTACGAATCCAACTCCTCACCTGCGCCGCCGCGGCCGCGCTCTTCGCCCTGGCTCCGAGCGCGGAGGCGCAGGCCCGAACCGGTGCGTCGTCGAAGCGTCTCGCTGCCCTGGGCTACGTGGACGGCGGCGCCTCGCAGACCGAGAAGCAGTCGAAGCAGATCGCCAAGTGGATCGCGAAGCAGAACCAGGGGAGCATCGACGAGCTGAAGGAGCTCATCGCGGGGCTTGAGGCGGGCCGCGTGTCGCTCGAGAAGCTTGGCGAGGCGAAGCAGGCCAAGCAGATGTCGAAGCTGATCGAGAAGGCCAAGGTCGAGTACGAGGCGGCGGAGCAGAAGAATCGCAGCGGCGGTCGTCAGCGGGGCATGGACGCGCGGGCCATGGGCACGAACGGCATGGACATGAGCGATCTCGGCATGCGCCTGCGCGCGGTCGCCGTTGCCCGTGACTTCTACGCCGAGCGCGAGTGGGGCACGGCGGCCCGTCAGCTCGGCGCGCTGCTCGAGTGCGGCGAGCTGATCCAGGAAGGCGCCGACGGCGCCAAGATCATGGAGGCCTACGCCGGCGCGCCGAACGTCGACGAGCGCATCGAGATGCTCGATCGCGCCGCGGCGAGCCTGAAGCAGGAAGGCGACCGCGATCGCGCGATGCTCTGCGCCGCGCTCTCGAAGTGGTACGCCGGGAAGCGCGACACGATCGTGGCGCCCGGCGCGGCGGAGCCTCCGATGCGGCCGCAGGCCGGCGATGCCCCCGAGCTGGAGCCCAAGGCACGCGCGCTGAGCCTGGAGAAGCGGGCGGACCGCGTCGCGATCCTCGGCTTCGCGCGGGACGCCCACCTCGCGGGCGGCAGCCGCGAGGCGGCGGACAAGCTCGGTGGCCTGATGCGTTTCGGCAAGCTGCAGGAGAGCGGCGCGTCGGACGCGGAGCTCGCCCAGGCCACGCCGCAGAACGTCAGCATGCCGCAGCTCGTCGAGTACATCCGCCAGGCGGCGCCCGTGCTCTCGAAGTCCGGCAACGCGGCCAAGGCCCGCGCCTGCGAGGCGCTGGCGGAGTTCTACACGAAGCGCGATGGCCTCGCCGGTGGCGGCTCGACGGACCGCGCGCCGTCGACTCAGCCCTTCCGGCTCCAGCCGCAGCCGCCGGCCCCGCGCGTCCCGCGCGCTTCGGATCGGTCCCCGCGCAGCGCGGACAGCATCGAGGGCCGCATCGATGCACTGCAGCGCCAGATCGAGGAGCTGCGCCGTTCCGTCGCGGAGATGCGCGGGGGTCAGCGAAGCCGCTGAGCCCTACGATCGACGGGCGGGAGTGATCCCGTTCCGCTCGGACAGCGAGGCCGTGGGCGACGCCCACGGCCTCGCTGTCGTTCGGGACCGCAGCGACCGCGTAGCAGCTCGCCGCGCGCGCTTCGCCAGACGTTCCTTCAGCCCCGCAGCGCGTCGCGCAGCCGCGCCGCGAGCGCCCGGCACTCGTCGTCGCTGCGCTGGGAGAGCAGGCCGAGCACCTTCTCGCCGCCCACGTACACCTGCAGCTCGAGCACGGCCACGTCGTTGACGGTCATCCCGCTCGGCCCGGCGCGGACGTCCTCGATCACCTCGCGAGCGAAGCGCTGCGAGGAGTCGCCGAAGGGGCTCTGGCGCTCGACGAGGAGACCCTGGTCGTCCACGGTGAGCCGCGCGCTGCGGCGGCCGAGGTTCCACCCGAAGGCCATCATGGTGGCTCCAACCGCGAAGAAGAGCGAGGAGACGAGCGCACCGATGAGGAGGTCTCTCCACTCGTTCTCGCTGGAGCCCGCGTACACGGCGAAGCTGGTGAGCAGGGTGACGAAGGTGAGGAACAGCAGGCCGAGCAGGAACAGGCCGTGACTCCCGCGCCACACGCCGATGGGAGGCACGGTGACGAGGATCCCGCTGGCGGTGGTGTTCATGCGGATCTCGGTGCCGAGCAGCGCGCCGTCCAGCGCGTCCGCCTCCGGCGTGGGCGCGTCCTCGACGAATGGCCTGGGCGCGCGCTCGTCGATCTCTTCGCCCCAGTCGAGCGCCGCCTCGCGCAGGTGGGCGGCGACCTCCTCGAGCTTGGCTCGCGAGTAGCCGGCCGCGAAGCAGAAGCGCGACCCGCTCTCGAAGCGCGCCTCGATCCGCCAGCTCGGTCCGCCGGCGGTTCCGTGCGGTCGGCTGAGTTCGATGACCTCGAGTGAGCTCAGGCGGCGGCTCGGCCGTCGCCGCGTCCAGCGCAGTCGCCCAGCATGTTCCATCACGCGCAGCTCTTCCGGTGTGAGCTCGATCGTGCCGTGGCTGTCCCACGCCGTGAGCGCGCCGAGCAGCAGCCCGAACCCGCCCGCGAAGAACGGCAGCGTGAACAGCGCGCTGCCGATCCGTCCGACGACGCTCGGCTGTTCGGACGGATCGGCGAGGAGCGTCGATGCCAGCGCCAGCCCCGCGACCAGGAGAAAAACCAGTCCCATGAACGCGAGCAGGAGCGTGAGCTGCTTGCGGCGAGGGCGCCGCGGTAGGACGACCCGGACGCCGCGTTCGACGGGCTCTGATTCCCGCTCGTAGGTCTTCCTGAGTTCACTCATGGGGGGCGGGCGATCGACTCTTACGCGTCCTGAATCGGCCTGGAGGCCCTAGCAGACCCGATCCTGACCGGGCGGGGTAGCGCCGAGGGCGGACCCCGCGCACCATGGCGGAAAATCCCCATCACCGCATGAGTCCCCACCGCTTCGAGCGGCGTTCGCAGGGGGAACCGGTTGCACTCCCGGTTCTCGAGCCCTGGTAACACGGGCAGGTCGCACCGCGCTTCCTCGACCCCCGACGCCCTCGAACGGCATCGGCTCTCTCGCCGTCCTCCCCCTTCGGCTCCGCTCGGTCGCCCGAGAGGATCCGCCGTGGCAAGGGGAAGCGCGGCTGCGGCCCGCTTCGTTTACCACTCTGCGCAGATTCCCCTATCGCAATGAAGCTCCACCGCCTGATCGCCCTCGGGGCCCTCGCTCCCGTCGGTCTAGCGCTCTCCCTGCAAGTTCTGGTCGAGCCCGACCAGAGCAACGTCACGGCCGGAAGGTTGGCCGGGACCTGGGAAGCCGATCCCGTTGTCTCGCAGCGCTTGGGCGGCGCCGCGAGCGACCGCACCCTCGTCTTCAAGAAGGACTCCAGCTTCCTCGGAGCGATTCCGGCCACCCTGGCCGAGGAACTTCGCGGAGGACCCATCTTCGAAAGTGGCCTCGTCACGATTCGCGAGGAGGGGCAGGCCCTCTTCAACGGTCCCTACCTCTTGACGGTCCAGTCCGGGAACCCGCGCCTCCTGCTCCTTCACGAGCAAGACGGGCAACCGCTGGCCGGCTACGAGGCGGCCAACGTCTTCGTCGCTCCGGGCGAGCAGCGACACAACGACCTCCTCCTCTTCGGGGAGACCGGCAGCGAGGGCGGCTTCCGCTCCTTCCGCCGAGTCGCCGAGGACGGAACTCACTGACCCGACGGACCCCGTGAGTGGACAGCGCCTCGGAGGGAGCACCGCGCAGGTCGCCTTCCCTGGCAGGAGTCTCCCTGGCCCCGCATGAGTACGCAGACCGAACCCGCGAACCGCATCGACGAGCTGCTCCAGCACTCGGACTGGGTGCGCAGCCTGGCCTACCGCCTCGTCCTCGACGCCTCGCGCGCCGACGACCTGGTGCAGGACACGTGGGTCGTCGCGCTCGAGCGTCCGCCGGGGCACGCCGGCAACCTGCGCGCCTGGCTCGGGCGCGTCGTGACCAGCCTGGCCCGCAGCACCTGGCGCTCGGAGTCGCGACGCGACCGCCGCGAGGAAGCGACCGCGCGCCACGAGGCGCTGCCGTCCACGGAGGACCTCGTCCAGGAGGCCTCGATGACGCGCGAACTCGCCGGCGCGGTGCTCGAGCTCGGTGAGCCGTTCCGCACGGTGCTGCTCCTGCGCTACTTCCGCGACCTGACGCCGACGCAGATCGCCAAGGAGCTCGACCGCCCCGTCGCGACCGTCAAGACCCAGCTGCAGCGCGGGATGGCCAAGCTGCGCGACCGCTTCGACGACGACTACGACGGTGCGCGCGACGCCTGGACCTCGGCGCTGCTCCCGCTCGCCCTCGCGGGCGCACCGACGGTCGGCGGCACGATCTCGGCCCTCGTTCCGGCCGCGGCCGCCGCCGGTCTGCTCGCCGTCGGCGCCGTGGCGATCCAGGCCCTGTCCGACCCCGGCTTCCCGCCGCGCGAGGTGTTCGCGGTCGAGGCGCTCGAGCCGCCGCCGTTCCGCAGCCAGGAACCTGGCGCAGACGACGTCACGGGCCCCGAAGTCGGCGAGACCGTCGACGGAGCCTCGGACGAAGGGCGGGTCGCGCTGGCCGGCTCGACCGGCACCGGCCGCAGCGGCATCGGTGGCGCGACGAACGTCCTCGGCGGCCTGCTCCTGAACGAGCGCCTGCAAGGGCTCGAAGGCTTCCGCCTCGATTGGCGCGACCCGGGCGCGCTGCAGTGGGCCAACGACGAACGGACGGTCATCAGCGGCGCGCGCATCTGGTTGCCGGTCGCGCCCGAGCTCTTGATGGAGCTGGAGCGCAGCCCCATGGCGCTCGAGCGCTTCGCCAGCGAGAACTTCCCGCGCCCGGAAGTCGCCATCGCGTTCCTGCGCGGCGAGGAAGCGCCGAACTACTCGACCACGACCCGCGTCGGCGGCGAGTTCGAGATGCACGTCCCCGAGCCCGGACTCGAGATCGAACTCGACGACGACGCCTGGGGCATCCTCGGCACGGCCAGCCTCGAGCTCGAGGCCGAGCGTCGGGCTTGGATCGCCAGCACCCGCCGCACCTACATCGGCACCGTGGTCGATCCGGACGGCGAGTTCGTGCCGGACCTCCGTGTGGTCGCGAGCTCGAGCGCTCCGGCCTCGGTCAGAACGGTGATGACGGAGGGCACGGAGTTCCTTCCGCTGCGCCACGAGGACGTCAGCGATCCGATGGGCGAGGTGACCTTCGACGGGCCGATCGCCCTGACTCCGCGCTTCCTCGTGCAGGTCCTGCGCGAGGACGAGTGGCTCGAGATCCCGATCGACCTCTCCGAGCAGACGCTCGGCGAGGAGGTGCGCTTCACCATCGAGCTGCCGCCGCTGCAGCAGCCGCTGATCACGCTCACCGGTCGCGTGCTGCTCTCGAGCGGCGCCCCGGCGCCCCGCTCGATCGTCGTCTTCAACGACGCCTGGTCGGCCACCGACGAGAACGGGAACTACGAGCTCGAGCTCTTCTCGCTCGAGGGCGACCTGCAGGCGGGCCGCGCCGGCTCCGGCGTCGTCGTCCTGCCGCAGGCGGGTCTCGCCTACGCCGGCCTCGAGGGCGAGCAGCCGGCCCCCGACCTGCGCCTGCCCGACCACCACCTCTCGATCCGCGGCTTCGTGACCGACGGCAAGGGCTCGCCGGTCGTCCGCGCGCGGGTCAGCCTCGTCGGCGGCAAGCCGATCCCCGAGAAGATCTTCAGCCTCGAGGACGTCGCGGGCGCCCGCACCCTCGGCTACATCGAGACCGACGACGAGGGCGGCTTCGAGCTGACCGGCCTGCTCCCGAGCGACTACCAGGTGCACATCACCGACGGCATCCACGAGTCGATCAGCGGCTCCGTCGCGGCGGGCATCCTGGGCCGCGAGTTCGTCCTCGAGAACCGGGACTAGGGCCCTGGTTCGGAGGTTCGCGGGCCCTTGCGGGTCCTGCTTGCCGGATTGGGCCGTGCCTGCTCGACTGGGTCGCGCAGCCGCCACGGGCGGCGCGCCCTCGACCCGATGAAGCTTCGACGACTGCGCCTGCCTTTGCCCCGTCCGCATGACGCGTGCGGTGTTCGCGGTCAGCGCCGCACGCCGCGGACCCGCGACGCGCTGCGCCGCCTCGTCGTGACGGGGCTTGCCGTCCTCGCCGCCTGCGCGCCGGCGAGCGAGCCGCTCGTGACGAACCTCGACCTGCCCGTGGTGACGCGCAGCCTCCCGCTGCGCATTCCGAAGGGCGCGGAGCGCGCCTGCGTCGAGGTGCTGGGCGATGGTCGAATCGCGCTCGATGGCCACGTCTTCACAGACCTCGGGGAGGAGTATCGTAGTGCGCTCGCTGGCGTGTGCGACGCACTGTCGTCGGCCGAAGGAGAGGCTCCGCACGGCCGTACCGGCGCCAGCGAGCGAACTCCAATTGTCGTGCTCGCCGCATCCTCGACGCCGTGGTCGAGGATGCGCACCTTGCTCGGAGATGGATTCGATCACAGAGTCACTGGGGGCCGGGACTTGCTCCTCGCCGTCCATGACCCCACTGATGCGGTTCCTGCTGCCTTGCGGGTCTACCCCCCCGAGTTGTTCCAGGGGAGTTGCCCAGGGCCGGTCGTCGGTGCTCACCGCGTTGCGGAGTGGTCCTCGGGGGTTGAGGCCAGATCGGCGTCTCCGCTGCTGCGAATCTGGCGGACAGAAGAGTGGGTGTACGATCAGGAGCAGGTCGAGCCACGAGAGACGAGCTCGAGGCGGCTCATGGGGGATGAGCTGATCGGCTGGCTACAAGAACCGATCGACTTCCACGAGGAGCTTGAGCTGCGCTTCGAGGGTTTGGAGGGCGCAACCTGGGGCGACGTCGTCCACTTCTTCGATGTGTGCATCGAGAACGGCTTCGACTTCGCCGGTGGCGTCGGGCTCTATCCGACCGTGCAGCGCTTCGAGTGGGTGGACGCGGGCGGGAGTCTCTGACTTCGAAGCGCGCGCTGGCGATCGTTCCGCCAGGGCCGCTCCGCGAACTACAGCCGCTCGAGCACGAACGCCAGGCGGGCCGCGAGGTCGTCGGTGTCCGGGATGCGCAGGAGCTTCGACGGCTCGGTCATGCGGGCGTGCATGCCCTCGAGCAGCGCCTGGTAGCGCAGCTGCAGCCAGCGGTTCGTCGAACGCACGCCGTCCGACTCGAGCGGTAGCACGCCCCACGGGCACAGCACGACGCGCTCGACCTCGGCGGCGTCGCTCTGCATGTCGGCCAGGAAGCGCTCGGTCTCTGCCTCCGCGTCGACGAGGCCGTAGTGCAGCCAGAAGGCCGCGAAATCGACGCTCGAGCGGTCGCTGACGAAGCCGCTCGCGGCGGCGCGCTCGAGGGCGCGCTGCTCGGTCCACATCTCACGCATCAGCTCGCGGCGCTGCGCGTCGTCGAGCTTGTACATCAGGAGCCCCTCGTCGACGCGACGACGAAAGCCCTCCTCGATGTAGGGCACGCCGAGTTCGTCCGCGAGCGCGCGCGCCAGCGTCGACTTGCCGGTGCCGGCCGAGCCCGAGAACGCGATGCGCGGCGCGTTCACCGCTCGCTCCAGGTCCACGGACGCTCGCCGAGGCGCGTCAGCACGGCGCCGGCCTCGCTGACGAGCACCTCCGTCGAGGACGCGACGGCGGGCGCAAAGCGCAGCGCGTCGGTCGGCGCGACGCCGAGCAGCCGGCAGAGCAGCGTGCGGATCACGCCGATGTGCGTGCTGACGAAGATCGTCCGGCCGGCGTGCGCTGCAATCGTCTCCTCGAACCAGGCGCCGATGCGCTGCGAGAGGTCGAGCAGCGACTCGCCTTCGGGCGGCGCGGTGTTCGCGTAGTCGTCCCAGTAGGCGGTGACGAGCGGCCCGTCCTCCGCGCTGATGTCGCTCCAGGTGCGGCCCTGCCAGCGGCCCATGCTCTGCTCGCGCAGGCGTTCGGTCCGGCTCGGCGCGACGCCGAAGACTTCGCCCACGAGGTCGGCGAGGCGCGCGCAGCGCGAGAGGTCGCTCGAGAGCACGACGTCCGGCGAGGTCTCGTGCTCGCGCAGCCAGGCGACGAGGCGCTCGTGCTGGCGGACGCCGTCCTCGGAGAGCGCCGCGTCGAGCTGGCCGCGCACGACGCGCTCGCCGAAGGACTCGACCTCGCCGTGCCGCAGCAGGACGAAGCGCGTCACGATCTCCGACGGCATCATCGCCGTCGTCGTCGGGTCGAAGGCCCGTCCCGCTGCCTGTCCGCCGTCTTCGCTCATCGTGGCGCCTACGCTACCAGGCGCGGGGGCCCTGCGCGCGCGTGGTCAGCGCGCGACGGCCTCGAACAGCGCGGCGTAGTCGTCGAGCGTGCGCTCCCAGCCCAGGCCCGCCGCGCGCTCCCGCGACGCCAGGGCGAGACGCTCGCGCTGCGCGGCGTCGGCGAACAGCTCGAGCAGGGCGGCGGCCAGTCCGCGCGGGTCACCCTTCGGAACGAGGCGGCCGTTCACGCCGTCCTCGACGAGCGCTGGATGCGCGCCGACGTCGGAGAGGACCAGCGGGAGCCCGCGGGCGAGTCCGCGCCGCGCCGCGTCGCCTAGCGGGGCCGCGAGCGAGGCGTCGACGAACAGGTCGCCCGGCGGCGCGCCGGTCGCTTCGCGCAGCTCGACGACGGACTCGAGCCCCGCGGCGTAGACGCTGTGCTCGAGCGCGCGCCGCTCCGGCCCGGCGCCCGCGATCACGAGCCGCGCGTCGGGCCGCGACGCATGCACCTGTTCGAAGGCCTCCAGCAGGACGACGAGGCCTGCGCGCTCGTTCAGGTCGCCGACGTGGATCGCGGTCGGCGCACGCTCCGCGCCGGGGCTCGCGGGCGCCTTTACCCGGCGGCGAACCGCTCCGTCCGAGTCGATGTCGAGCGCGTGGCCCGCGGGCGACTCGGGGACGAGGGGCTCGTTCGCCAGGGTGAGGCGCTTCACGCGCACGCCGGCGCCGGCCAGTTCCTCGAGCAGGAACGGGTTCGGCGCGAGGACGCGGTCCGCGCTGATCAACGCGCGGCGCAGCAGCGGTTCGTCCGCGACCTCCCGCAGGCGCAAGACGTCGTCGTCCGACTCGAAGGGGCGCAGGCTCCACGGCACGCCGGTGCGCCGCGACCACTGGTCGAGGTCGCGCGCCGCGTCGCCGAGGCCCTCCGCGTGCGCGACGTCGGGGCGCAGGACGCCGCTCGCTTCGAGCAGCCCCGAGACGACCTCCGGCGCGACGAGGCGCCGCGCGATCGGGCGGCGGTAGCGCAGGATGCGGTACGGCGCGTCGTCGTCCGGCGCGCCTCCGCGCCAGGCGCAGAGCGTGACCTCGTGTCCTCGTCCGGCCATTCCGCAGGCGATGCCGTGCACGAAGGCGTGGCGCGGCGAGCGCGCGTCGAAGGCGCGGGTCAAGAGGAGCAGGTTCATCGCTTGGCTCAGCTCCCGGCGTTGCGCGCCGCGCTGCGGCCGAGCGTCCCGCGCGCTGCCGCTTCCTCGGGGGCCTCGCGCTTCTCCTGCGCGAGCTGCTCGAGCAGCAGGCGCGTCGTCTCCAGCTTCTTCGGCGCGTCGTGCAGGAGCCCCTTGGCGCGCGCCGCCTCGGCGCCCTCGGCGCGGTGGTCGAACCAGAAGGCCGCGCGCTCGGCCAGCTCGTCGCCCGTGGGGGTCTCGCAGAGCACGCTGCCGTCGACGCCCTCGTCGATGACCTCGCAGCCGCCGTTGGTCCGCGTCGTGATCGTCGGCAGCCCGCTCGCGAGCGCCTCGATCGTGGAGTTCGCGAACGGGTCGTAGCGCGTGGGCAGCGCGTACACGTCGGCAGCGGCGAAGCAGACCTCCGCGTCGGTGCGGCCGCCGAGGAAGGCGCAGCGCTCGCGGATCCCGAGCTCGGCCGCGCGCGCTTCGTAGCGCGGCTGGGCCGAGTCGAAGCCGACGACGAGCAGGCGCAGGCCAGGTCGGTCGGGGGCGAGCCGCGCGGCGCCCTCGAGCACGAGGTCGAGGCCCTTGCGGCCGTAGCCGGTCCCGAGGAACAGCAGCACCTCCTCGTCCCCGTTCCAGCCGAGGGAGGCGCGCAGCTCCCGGCCGGGGCCGGTACGCAGCGCGGGCGTGAAGCGCGTCGTGTCGGCGCCGTTGTGGATGACGCTGACCTTGTCCTCGGGGATCGCGTGGCGCTCCATGGCGTCGCGCTTGACGAGCTCGCTGTTCGTGATCACCCGCGCGTAGTTCCCCGGCGCGAGCGCGCGGCGCTCGAGCTCGAGCTGCACGCGCTGCTTGCGCTCGCCCTTGCGGATCAGCCGCTCGAGCGGCGTGCGCGTCGCGTCGTGGGCGAGCTCGAGGTAGGTCGCGTGGCAGCCGCCGCCGAGGCGGATCGCATCGTGGGTCCAGGTGCGGCCGAGGGCGTAGACGAGGTCGTAGTCCGCGGCGGCGACGTGGCGCTCGACCGCGCCGGCGAAGTTCCACAGCCGCGCCGCGCCGCCGAGCGACAGCGGTCGCAGCCGCACGAACTCGACGCCGGCGTGGTGTGGCTCCGCGTGACTGCGGCAGACGACGACGGGCTCGTGCCCCGCGTCGGCGAGGTGGGCGGAGAGGAGCTCGAGGTACCTCTCGACGCCGCCACTCTTGGCGTGGCGCAGATGAACGAGCGCGATGCGCATGGCGGGCGACCTTAGCGCGTGCACGGTCCCGGTGCAGGTCCAAAGACCCCATGCAGTTCCAAGGACTCCGAGCAGATCCAGAGCGCGCGCCGCGACGGGGGGCCGCCGGTCCTCGCGCTCGATGAGCACCTCGGGGGTGTGTGCCCTTGCGGGATCTCGGGCCAGGTGGCGCAATCGGGCTGCTCATGGGAGAGAGCCAGCGAGAGATCACGGGGGTGGAGCGCGAAGAGGCTGCCAAGCGCAGCCGGCGTCGCCTCGGCTGCGTGGGCTTCGCGCTGCTGCTCGGCTTGCTCCTGCCGGAGGTCCTGGTGCGCTGGATGCTGTTCGGCTCCAGCGAGTTGGCGGAGTCCTACGGCGCGGAGATGCGCGACCCGGCGCTGTACGCGGACCCTCTGCTCGACACCGAGTACTGGACCCTGCGCCACGCCCTCGGCATGGATCTCATCGTCCAGTCCGCGGAGAACCACCACCCGCAGCTCGGCTGGCGTCCGCGAATGCTCGACGCGGAGACGCTGCGGCACCTCGACGAGCGACACCTCGACGGCCGGCGACCGATCCTGCTCTACGGCGCTTCCTACGCCAGCTGCGTGACGTCGCACGCCGAGTGCTTCCAGGGCCTGCTCCGGGGCTCGAAGCTGAGCGACGAGTACTGCCTGCTGAACTACGGCTGCGGCGGTTACGGGATGGATCAGGTGCTGCTGCTGATGCGAGCGACCCTCGATCTGTACGCGGACCTCGATCCGATCGTCATCGTGCTCCCGGTGCTGGACTCGGACTTCGAGCGCTGCTCGCTCGAGTTTCGCTCGCTGCCCAAGCCGCGGCTCGAGCTCGTCGATGGCGAGCTGACGCCGACGGGGCCGGTCCTGAGCGGAGGCGCCGACGCCTACCTGCGCGAGCACGGCGTCGGGATCACGAGCTACGCCTGGAACTACCTGACGCACGCCGAGACCCAGCTCCCGGGGTCGCTGCGCAACTGGCTGCAGGATCGCGATGCCCGCATCGAGGAGCAGTTCGAGCTGGTGGAGGCGATCCTCGGCGGGATCGAAGAGGAGCTCGTCCGGCGCGAACTCGATCACGTCTATTTGCTGGCCACGAGCCCGCGCGGTCTCCCGCCGCGGAAGACGCCGAAGATGGAGACGCGCGTCACCGATTGGATGCGCGCGCAGGGCCTCCCATTCCTGTCGCTGCGCCCGTACGTGGCGCGCGCGCTCGAGCACGTCGAGGAGGGCATGCCGCGGTTGTTCTTCGTCGAGGGCACCGGCAAGCACCATCCGACGCCGCTCGGGAACCGCGTCGTGTTCGAGGCGCTGAAGGATGGCCTGAGCGGTCGCTACCCGAGCGACACCTCGAACGAGTGAGCCCGGCGCGCGGCGCTCATTTGCCGCCGGGTGCCGGAGCGAGGATCGCGAGCACGATGAGGCGCGCCTCGCTGTCGTTGCGGATGCCGTGGGGGACGCCCTCGGGCGCGACGAGCAGCTCGCCGGCGCGCATCGGGTGATCTTCGCCTTCGAGCAGGAAGCGGCCGCTGCCCTCCACCACGTGATAGACCTTGTCCATGTCGGCGTGCGCGTGGAGCGCGTGCTCCTGGCCCGGCTCGAAGCTGTTCAGACCGACGAGCAAGCGTTCGGACTGGAAGAGAGTCGCCTTGCCCATCTTCTGGTCGGAGAAGGCGGCGTGCTCGGCGGGGCGGAGAGGGGTCGGATGCTGCATGGGCGGGATCCTACCCGGGCGCGTCCGCGGGTCACGCCCAGGAGCGGCCCCGCGGCCGCGAATCCGGGACCAAGGACCGCATTAAGCTTCCAAAAAGCCGGTACTCGCGGGCCACTTGAGGATACCTCACTTGACGCCCCCCCGGATGTGGGGGAGGATTCAGCGCCTCTCCCTCCGCTTTCGCAGCCCTCGAGCCTGATCTCAATCGCATGGCCCATCGCCGTACCGCCCCCCTCGTGGGCAAGCTCACCCTGCTCGCCACCCTGGCCGCTGGCGCCGTCGCCCTCGCCTGGAACCCCGGTGGAGGAGGGACCAACCTCCCTCTGGCCACGACGGTGACCGACTTCGTCATGCCCGGGACGCAGGAGCTCACGCTCACGATCCCGCTGGCTTCCGGCGACGCCTGCTCGGGCTGCCACGGAGGCTATGACGACGCCATCGAGCCCTTCTCCAACTGGGCGGCCAGCATGATGGGGCAGGCGACCCGCGACCCGATGTGGTACGCGGCAATGGCCATCGCCAACCAGGACGCCTCCTTCGTGGGCGACTACTGCATCCGCTGCCACACGCCGAACGGCTGGCTCGCGGGCAAGAGCGTGCCGACGGACGGCTCGGCGCTCGACGTGTTCAACGGCGACTTCGACGGCGTGGGCTGCCACTTCTGCCATCGCTCGGTCGACCCGATCTACACCCCGGACAACCCGGTGGACGACGTCGGCATCCTCGCTGGCCTCACCACCGCGGTGCCGACCAGCCCGCACACCGGACAGTACATCGTCGACCCCGACGACAACCGACGCGGTCCCTACGACCTCGGGCCGAACTTCGGCTACCACGAATGGCGCGAGTCGCCGTGGCACCGTGATTCGGCGATGTGCGGCACGTGCCACGACGTCGGCAACCCGGCGTTCTCGCGCCAGCCCGACGGAACCTACAAGCTGAACCCGGTCAACCAGGAGCACCCGACGCACGAGCGCGCGGACTACTTCCCGGAGCAGCGGACCTACAGCGAGTGGCTCGGCAGCCAGTTCGCCAAGGAGGAGATCGAGATGAACGGTCTCTTCGGCGGCAACAAGACGGCCGTCAGCAGCTGCCAGGACTGCCACATGCCCGACGTCAGCGGCGAGGCCGCCGGACCGATCTGGGGCGCAGTGTTCCGGAACGACATGCCGTTGCACCAGTTCAACGGCGCGAACACGTGGGTCCTGCGCGCGGTTCGCTCGCTCTACCCGGACTTCGAGACGGGCCTCACGGCCTCGACGGTCGACGCTGCGATCAACCGCACGAAGCAGATGCTGCAGAACGCGGCGGAGCTCGAGGCCTTCGAGCGCAACGGCCAGATCGTCGTGCGCGTGCTCAACAACTCGGGTCACAAGTTGCCCACCGGCTACGCCGAGGGCCGCCGCATGTGGCTGAACGTCCGCTACCTCGACGGCGGCGGTCAGCAGATCGGTGAGCGCGGCGCGTACGACCTGAACAGCGCCACGCTGAGCGAGAACAACACGATGGTCTGGAAGGCCGACTTCGGCCTCGACGACTACATGGCGGGCGTCACGGGCCTGCCCGCGGGCAAGAGCTTCCACCTGGCGCTCGTCAACACCATCCTCAAGGACAACCGCATCCCGCCGCGCGGCTTCAACCAGGCGGCTTTCGCGGCCGCGGGGTCGTTCGTGATCGGTGAGGAGTACTACGACGAGCAGTTCTGGCACGACTCGCAGTTCACGGTGCCGGCGGGGACGGCTTCGGTCGAGGTCGGGCTCTACTACCAGACGACCGCCAAGGACTACGTCGAGTTCCTGCGCGACAACAACACGACCGACAACGCGGGCATGGTCGCCTTCCGCGCCTGGGAGGCGTACGGCAAGTCCGAGCCGGTCCTGATGCAGTCGACCTCGATCACCCTGGCGAGCGCCCCGTGCCCGCCGCCGATCGACTACGGCTACGTCATCCCGAACTCCTCGGGCAATGAGATGAAGCTGTCCTTCTCCGGCACGCCGAGCGCTTCCGCCGGCAACTTCACCCTCGAGATCACGGACGGCGTCCCGAACGTGATGATGGGCGTCTTCGCCGGCACCGAGTCGCGCCAGATCCAGATGGCCGGCGGCCTCTTCCTGGTCGGCGGCACGGTCAACCGTCTCATGCCCGTCTTCCTGGACGGTCAAGGCAAGGCCAGCATCCCGCTCACCATCCCGGCCTCCGCGTCGGGCGAGGAGATCTACTTCCAGGCCCTCTGCCGCGACGTCGGCACCGCGGGCAACCTGGCCTACTCGAACGGCCTGCACGTCGACCTCTGCGACTAGCAGTCCCCGCGCGCCGATCAACAGGACCCGGCCAAGGGGGGCCGCGAGCGCTGACGCTCGCGGCCCCTCTTCCGTCATCCGAGACGGGGGCGCCAGCGGGCCCACGCCGCCCAACCCTGTCCGGCGGAAGCGGTCCTGTCCCGGGCCTGGCTCGCTCGTTCGTGGGGGGTCGCCACGCCGCCGACGCAGGCGGCCCGGAGCATCCACCCTCGGTCCTCCAGCGAACCCGCTCGTGTCCACCGGGGAGGCGACCGTTGCCCCGCCGACCCCGACCCCGACCCGGGAGCCGAGGCGAAGGCAGACGCTCGCTGGGCGCGGCGCTGGCCCCGGTTCGTGGTCCCGGCGGACAGCAAACGCCGCCGAGCGCTCCACCCCACCGCCCTCCGACGCTACCCTCCCCGCATGAGCCCTCTCGCCTACCAGATCCTGCACGTCTCGAGCGCCATCCTGCTCGTCGCCTTCTCCTTCCAGGCCTGCGCCGCGCCGAGACCTGAGCGCCGCAAGTTCCTGATGAGCATCACCGGCATCATGGCGCTCGTCGCGCTGGTCGCCGGCTTCGGCCTCTCCGCCAAGCTGCAGTACGGCTTCCCCGGCTGGATGATCCTCAAGCTGGTCTGCTGGCTGGGGATCGCGGGCCTGTCCGGCATGGCGTTCCGCAAGCCGGAGCGCGGGCAGACGCTGGCGTGGATCGGAGCGCTGCTCGCCGTCGTCGCCGTCGTGACGGTGTACACCAAGCCGTTTTGAGGCGGCTGGGCCGCCCGGCCGGCGTGGCGCTGCTGATCGCGCTGGCCGCATCGAGCTGCGGCCAGGCGGAGCCGACGCAGAAGCTGGGCACGGTCCCGATGTCCGCGCGAGCGGACTCCGCCGGGGCAGAGGTCCGGGGCGTCGCCCCCTCCGCGCCGGCCGCGCACGTCGCGTCGCCCGCGGACGAGCGCGCGACCCTGCGCGTCCTCGTCTGGAACGTGTGGCGCGGCGGCAACGAGCTGGCGGACGGGCCCGAGAAGATCCTGGCCGTCGTCGAGGGCGCGCGGCCCGACGTCGTGCTCCTTCAGGAGAGCTACGACATCGACGGCGACCGACCGACGACGGGACGCTGGATGGCCGAGCAGCTCGGCTGGAACGCCTACCAGGGCACGAGTCCACACCTCTGCGTACTCACGCCGCTGGACCTCGAGGCGACCTTCTTCCACCACGACTGGCACGGCGTGGGCGCGCGGCTGCGCGACGCCGAGGGGCGCGAGTTCGTGGCGTTCTCGATCTGGCTCGACTACCGGGCGTACTTGACCTGGGAGCTGCGCGACGAGCCCGAGCGCTCCGACGCGGACCTGCTCGAGGCGGAGAGCGTGCGCTCGTCCCGCCTGCCCCAGGCCGAGGCGCTGCTCACCTACCTCGAAGAGGAAGGCCACCTCGCCGCCGACGTGCCCCTGCTGGTGGGAGGCGACTGGAACACGCCCTCGCACCTCGACTGGACGCTCGACACGTCGCGGGTCTACAAGCATCGCCGCGCGCTCGACCTGCCCGTCAGCCGCGCGGTCGTGGACCGCGGATTCACCGACGTGTTCCGCGCGGTCCATCCGAACCCCGTCCAGCGACCCGGGATCACCTGGTCTCCGCTCTTCCGCGTGGCTGGGGACGGCGGCGACCAGGGCTTCGAGCGCATCGACCGGCTCTACCTCAGGAACCCCGGGGCTGCCGCGGAGGGCTGGCGTCTCGCGCCGCGCACGGCGGAGGTGTTGCCCCGCGTCTGGGAGGACGACGCGCTACCCCTCGACGAGCGCCAGTTCCCGTCCGACCACGCCGCCGTGTTGCTCGAGCTCGAGTGGGTGAAGGGCGGCGCGTAAGAGCCCGTCGCAAGGTCCACTGCGCACGCGCGGTCGCTGCACCTCTCGACCCGTGGCGGTCGCCAGGAGCCTCGCCGCATGACTGGACTCGCTACGTCTCCGAGGCCCGCGACGGATCGCGACGTACCGCGAGCTCGAGAGCTCAGCTCCACCACGGACTGCCCGCAGCGGGCGAGGTCCGCGACAGCGAGCCTGATCGCGAGCGAGCCCGGCTCCCTCGCGGGGGCCGGGCTCGCCGTTGGGTTCGTCGTCGCCCTCAGGGGCGACGGCGCATCACGGGCAGTAGGTGACGGACAGGCCGTCGCTCGTGTTGAAGGCCGAGCCGCCGCCGGCCGGGTCGCGGTACCAGAACTGGAAGTTGTGGTTCACGCCCACGCCGGCCGCGCCGGAGCCCCCATTGAACGGGGCGGCGTTCAGGTCGAGGACCTGATCCGCGAGGCCGAAGTTGTCGGTGGTCAGGGCCTGCAGGCGATTGATCGAGCCACCCGCGCAGCGAATGCCGTTGCCGAAAATCAGACTGACCTGGTCGGGTCCGTAGAAGAACAGACCCGGTCGGTTGAACGTGGCGCCGACGACGGTCAGCTCCAGGTTGTTCGCCGACAGGCTGGCCGAGCCGGTGAATCCGATGACCGCGCCGGCGCCGACCGAGTTGGGCGAGACCGTGCAGTAGTTCGAGGGGTCGAGGCAGCTGCCGGACGACTCGAGGTTCGAGGGCCAGGCATTCGAGAGCGCCTTGTTGCCCGTGCCGTTCTTGCGCACGAGGACGTCGCCCGGGCCAGCGGCCGCCGGGATCGTGACGGTGATCTGCGTGCCGTTCGAGGTGACGTCTGTCACCTCGATCGGGATACCGTCGCCACCCGAGCCAGCCTGGGTGAACCAGACCTGGTTGCCCGTGGGGTCGAAGTTGGAGCCGTCGATCTGGATCTGGTTGCCGGTGACGCTGAGGCCGGTGATGACGGGCTTCAGGGAGTCCGCGGCGCCGTAGTTGGCCTGGATGCCAGCGATGTCGTCCCCGTTGATGGAGCGCTGGCCCGTTCCCGTGCCGGAGATGCTCGCACGCATCGTCGCGCCGGAAGCACCGGAGTGACCCATACCCGTGGCGTGGCCGTACTCGTGGCAGGCGACGCCCTGCAGGTCGATGCGGTTGCCCGGGAAGTTCGTGCTCGGGCCGTCATCCCACGACCAGGAGCGGTAGTAGCGGATGCGCCAGCCGTTCGAACCGCCTTCCATGAAGGCCAGTGTGCCGCCGGAGGAGCCGCTGAGCTCCGAGTGCGTGTTGCTGTTGCCCGCCCCGACCTCGATCGCCAGGCCCTGGAACGAGGGGTCGAAGTTCGCGCCGCCGGAGCCCAGCACCGACTGACTCGGGTCGCCGGCGCCGTTGCCGTGGGAGGAGGAGCCCCACTCAACGCAGCCCTTCCAGATCGCCATGACGGCGCCCTGGTAGCCGGGGAAGTTCGCGTCGGGCGTGTTGTTGTTGTTCGCGGTGCTGTCCGTGAAGTTGTTGAACACGCGGAAGTCGCGCTGCGCGATGTTCAGCTTGTGGCCGAGGAGGGCCCAGGCGCTGGCGTCCTGCGCCGGAACGACCATCACGGCGGCAGCGCCGAGCGCGATCGTGGGCAGGAGGAGTTGTGTGAGTTTCATGGTTCGTGCTCCTACCTAGTCGTTCTGCTGCTGGCCGTTCTGACCGTTTTGCCCGCCCGCTTTCTTCACCTGCTCGTCGATCTGCG
>CAYGST010000026.1:0-19627 GCA_964352415.1 uncultured Planctomycetaceae bacterium
CCCAACCGCATCGGCCAGGGCATCGAGTTCGACTACTGCTGCGTCCACGCCGCCTTCGCGGCCCAGGAGATCGGACGCCACGCGGTGATGGTCAACTCCAACCCGGAGACGGTCTCGACGGACTACGACACGTCGGACGACCTCTTCTTCGAGCCGCTGACGCACGAGGACGTGATGAACATCGTCGAGCGCATCAAGCCCGAGGGCATCATCGTCCAGTTCGGTGGGCAGACGCCGCTGAACCTCGCTGCAGACCTGGAGAAGGCCGGCGCCCCGTTGATCGGCACCTCGGTCGACTCCATCGACCGCGCCGAGAACCGCGAGCGCTTCACCGCCTTCCTGACCAAGCTCAAGATCCGCCAGCCGGAGAGCGGCATCGCCGCGACGGTCTCGGAGGCCTTCGACATCGCGCGCAACATCGGCTACCCGGTGCTGGTCCGCCCGAGCTACGTCCTTGGCGGCCGCGCGATGGAGATCGTCTACGACGACGAGGCCCTCGATACGTACATGCAGAACGCCGTGCAGGCGTCGCCCGACAAGCCGATCCTCGTCGACAAGTTCCTCGAGGACGCGATCGAGATCGACGTCGATGCGATCTGTGACGGCAAGCAAGTCGTGATCGGCGGGATCATGGAGCACATCGAGGAGGCCGGGATCCACTCCGGCGACTCGACCTGCGTCCTGCCGCCGCACACGCTCGGCCAGGAGATCTGCGAGGAGATCAGCCGCACGACCAAGTCGATGGCCCTGGAGCTCGGGGTCATCGGCCTGATGAACGTCCAGTACGCGATCAAGAACGAGCAGCTCTACGTCATCGAGGTCAACCCGCGCGCCTCACGCACGGTGCCCTTCGTATCGAAGGCCATCGGCGTGCCGCTGGCCAGCCTGGCCGCCAAGGTCATGTGCGGGATGAGCCTCGCGGAGCTCGGCTTCACCGAGGAGATCGTGCCGCCGTACTACTCGGTCAAGGCGCCGGTCTTCCCCTTCAACCGCTTCCCCGGCGTCGACATCCTGCTCAGCCCCGAGATGCGCTCGACCGGCGAGGTCATGGGCATCGACCGCGAGCTCGGCTACGCCTTCGTGAAGGCCTACCTCGCCGCCGGCACCAAGCTGCCGAAGTCGGGCAAGATCTTCATCTCGGTCCGCGACCCGCACAAGCGCGGCGTCGTCGCCGAGGCGCGCACCCTCGCCGCGCTCGGCTACGACCTGATCGCGACCGGCGGCACCTACAAGGTCCTGAACGCCGCGGGCATCCCCGTCGAGCGCGTCAACAAGGTCCATGAGGGCCGGCCGCACGTCGTCGACATCATCAAGAACCGCGAGATCGTGATGGTGCTCAACACGCCGTACGGCAAGCAGCAGCGCGTGGACGACTCGAGCATCCGCGCCGCCGCCGTGACGCACGGCATCCCGTGCATCACGACCCTGCCCGGCATCTCCGCGCTCGTGAACGCGCTCTCGGCCATCCACCGCGCCGACTTCAGCGTGCGCTCGCTGCAGGAGCTGCACCTCGCCGCGAAGGGCGAGGCCGAGGCCTGAGGTCGCAGCTCTACCTCACGAGGATCTGAAGCTCACCCCACTCCGATTGCGCGCGAAGTACGTGGACGGAGCCATCCAGGCCTTTCGCGTCTCGGCTTCGCAAGAGGTAGCCGGCCCCTGAAGCATCCGGCTCGATGCGAAGCATGGGGTCGTCGGGGAAGCTCAAGCCCCCGCCACCAGGGACCGGAATCCGAACGTAGGCCTCCCCAATCACGGACAAGGGGATCCGCAGGACCGGCCAGACCTCGAAGAGCTGAGCCGAAGGCACCGAGGAGTAGCTGAGAGTGACAACGGAGGACTCGTCTCCGAGCGTGAATCGCAAGTGCCGGTCGACCTCCCCCACGGGAAGATCGGCGACCTCGACTCCGACCTCGACCCAAGCGAAGCCGCTCTCTTCGGATGGATGCACCTCGACATCGCAGGCCTCACCCTCCGAGGTGACCTCGAGGCCATCCAGGAGACTCGCCTCCGACGTGACCACTCGAAAGCGAGTCGACATGGAGTCCCCGCGGATCACCTTGCCCAGATAGACATGCTCTGGAGCCACGGCGAAGGCCCCCGGACAGTCGAGGTCGAGACCGAGATCGAACTCTCTCGCGATTCCATCGGAGCCCAGCATGTAGGCGATCCTCACGGCTCTCTGTGCTTGCCCGGGGATTCGAACAGCGACGACTCCGTACAGGCCCGAGAGTTCACCGGGGCCGATCACCGAGTACTCGGGCTGCAGCTGAAGGCATCCACAGTCCGCGGTGACGGAGAGAACCGTCATGGGGCTCTCCGAGACGTTCCACAGCTTGACCCGGAACGGCGTGTCCCCCATGGCCACCTCTCCGAGGTCGAGCTTCCCAGCAGTTGCGTCGGGAGAGACCTGGATGGGATCCTCGAACTCGACGAGTTCATGGACCAGCTGGATCCCGGACGCCATCGGACCGGGAGGCCTCGTGTAGATGTTCGGAGCTTGAAGCGAGGCGAGAGAGAGCAGTTCGAGGTCTTCCCCCACGACGTACATGACGGGATTGTCTCCGCGGAGGTCCTTGACGGGCTGGCCCAGCTTGGGGATCCACCTTGCGGCGCTCTCGTTCAACTCCTGGGTGGAGTCGACGAGAGCCGTCGAGGTTCTCAGCACAGCCACTTCTTCAGTCCCCGGATAGAAGAGTTCGTCACGGATCGAGAATCCTCCACTCGGCTTCCAGGTGACCGACTGCTTGCAATAGACCTCTCCCAGGGAGTCGAGCCAATGCAGCTCGAATCCGAAGGGGGATGGATCGGGACCCTGCCTGCCCTGCTCCATCACCAGGACCGCGTAGCCCGGAACCCGCTCGAAGCCGAAGGGCAGCAACAATCCGGGGACGGCGGACCTTGCCGACAGGCTGTCCAACTCGACCCTCGCGTGCCATTCGGACGGACTCGTGGACCAAGTTCGCCCCTCGGTACCGCTGGCGGTCGCCGCGATGATCCTCTCGGCGTTGTAGGCCACCTGCTCCATGTGCGCCAGCACCCCCCAGGACTCGAAGGTTGGATACTGCCCCTCCACGACCGGTCGGCCCAGCAGGCTCTCCATGCGCGGGCCGGCACCGGGCATCAGGATCCTGGTTTGCGTCGGATACCCGGGGTACTCCAATTCCTCGATGATCACCCCGTCCTGCCGGTACTGAGTCGTGACCTTCCTCGTCTCTTGGTTCGACTGACTGGCAGGGCCGATGATCCTGTGTCGCTGGGCGCTCGTTGCTCTGATCAGGAACTCTCGCTGTGACGACTCCCAGGCATCCTGCCCCCGAAGCAACGGGTGGCCCTTCGCGGACTCGGGGCTGTCGAACCCGTTCATCTCCACCCACTGCTGGTCACCGTCGGCTTGGTGATCCCAGTGCTCGGTCAAGCTCTCGAGGTGATCCTCCACTCCGGGTGCAGCCGCCCCATTGAGCGCCCTGACTCCGTGATAGCTCTCGATCACCCACGCGCCTTGGCTGGACCTCTCGACCGCGTCCATGATCTTCTGCCACTGATCATGGGCGCCGCTCTCCTTCTCGGCATCGGCATGGGGCTCATGGCCCGTGCCAGACTGCCCCCGTAGTCCGACGGCGGCCGCTGGCCGCATGGCCAACAGCGACACGGCGAGAACGGCTCCTGCCCGGACTCCGATCGAGACGGACACTGAGCGACCTAACAGACTCTCGTGCGCTGCCTTCGCTAGCTCGTTGCTCTTCAATTGACTCCTCCTCTTGCTTCTCGTGTTCATGTGTCTCCTCACCGGCCCTGAGGAAGAATCCAATCTACCTGTAAACTCCCACTCCTGCCCTAGCTCCAGATTGGGTCATCACCCAAACAAGAGCCATGATCGCCCGACACGCGCTTGCACTTGGAGACGTGCAGCCGCTACACGCTGCACTTCGCCGACGACGGCGCGATTCGGCGCAGCAGCGCCGGGCTTCACGCCCATGAAGACCAGAGGCAGAAGGCCAGCCTTCACCGACTCTGACTGCACCGACGTCTAGATGACTCCACGGCACGGGTGGAAAGCCAAGGCCGGGCGGCGGCGAATCAACCGTGATTGCACCGCCGCTCGGGCCTGGCGCTGGTCGCGCACGGACTGCCTACCAGCCCTAGCAACATGTGCGACCGTTGGTGAACTCACCACTTGGCGTCGTCGGGTCATAAGCGTAGGTACAGCAAACCTGCCACCCCGGAGTTTCCGTGGTCGTCGTCACCGCTCCGCCCACACCAAATGGCTTCACCGCCAGTGTGGCGGTAAGAGTAATGGCCTTGCACTTGATCATGGCCGTCTTGCTTGAAAACCTGTATGTGCTCAACTCGTAGGGCGGCGTCAAAGTCCACAGGCAGAGACCGGGATCCCCCACACACGCCGTTGGCGTTGAAAAGGTCATGGGACCAGCGTCTGTCCCCGGCGCCGGCTCCCCGCAACAGACCTGCGCGTTGGCTGCATTGGGCTCGCACTTGCTGCAAGTCACGTACAGAGGCTGAGCTGGCCCCCAAGGAGTGAACCCCTCCACGCAGAGCTTCCCCTCGTCGAACAGAGGCGTTTCCTCGACCTCCTGCTGTGCGCCGTTCGGCCCACTCAGCGCCCACACGCCCCCCGGATCCAGCTCCTTCGCCCGAACCAACTGCTCGATCCTGAAAGCCTCCGACTCCGCCACCTCAAGACCGGCTTCGACGACTCGAAACTTGACCAAGCCAACAGATTGCGGGGTGAACGGGACCTCGACGAACGACGCACCAGCAGGAATGGTCACCTGCGAACCAGGGAGAGACGCTCGGTAGGCTGGAACCGGCGACACGGTGAACGTTCGAGGAGTGAGCGCTGAGCCCCTCAGAGCCAAGCGAATCGTCCTTGTCTCCGGCTCGAGCGGAAGCTCGGTAACGAAGTCGCCAGAAGTCACGTAGACATCGGGCCACGTGTTGTCGATCTGCTGTGCGCTTCTCACGAGCTCGCCTTGCAGTGACCCTGCTGCGCCAATGGACATGGCGCTCTGCCATCCGATGGCCATGGTGAGCTCTGCGTCCTCTGGCACGTGGGGGTAGTTCGTCGCGGCAGACATCGGACCGCTCTCCTTGATGCCCCTACCAACAGGCAGGCTGAAGGTCGCGACTCCGGCTCCAGTGGATTCGTCGAACGAGGTCACCACGGGCGGGACGAACTTGCTCCTGCCAAGCCACTCCCAACCCGGCTGGCTCACGCTGGAGAAGTGGGCGTAGCCATCAGCACCCTCGAGCTTCCAGAAGACCGCCAGGACCCCATAAGAGTATTGACCAGCCCCCTGGTCGTACTGGTCACTCTGAAAGGCAATCTCCCCCACCAAATCGCCAGCAGTCAAGCTCGGCAATTCGACACCACCTTCGAGGGGCGTCACATTGCGCTCCAGATCAATGAACCGGAGATTCGCGATGTCCCCGTTTGGGGTAGTGGCGTTTCTTGCGGACGCCATCGGCGCCAAAGTCCACGTCAAACCAACCAGCATGATGGCAGCTTTGCACTTCATTTCTTCCTCCCTCTTGCCTGAGAACTCCAGTTGAGGCGGTCGCACATCTCTCGACCCAGCACTGCAAGCAGACATGCAGGCTGGCACGACTTGGGCTTTCAGATGATGCGCCCACGCAACATCTATTGACTGTCCCGCCCATCCCAGGTCACCGTTTTGCCATGATTAGCTGGCTCGCCTTTCGGCCAAATCGCCTCAACCGCCCCGTGACAATGGACTTGAGTCGGAGATTTCGGCCAAGCCTCCTCCGAGCCATGATCTCTTCGCAGAGTTCGACCGATGCTCTACGAACTCGGGGCACGCGAGTCCGCAAGCACGTCGGCATGCCCCAGTCCTCGCCCCCTTTCGTACGCGCTGGAGTTCGGCCGAAGAGCATGTGCCGCTCATCTTGGCGTGAGCGCGCCCCCCTTGCGTCTGATGATGGCCACGTGGAGCCCCTGCTGACCCAGGCGGGTGCTCCGTAGCGACAGAGCGAGGAGAAGTGCGGCTAACGCGGTCGCTTCGCCAACACGCGCTGGATCGCCTCGGCGAGCGTCGGCTCGCTCGGTCGCAGCTGCAGCGCGGCGCGGTAGTGGACCAGCGCCTCCTCGTCGCGCTGCAGGTTCTCGTAGGCCGTCGCGAGGTAGGCGTGCGTCGAGTAGCGGTTCGCCTGCGCGTGCGGAGCGAGCAGGGCGACGACCTCGTCGAACTCCTGCTGCTGGAGGAGACAGCTCGCGAGGGTCTCGGCGGCGAACAGGTTCGCCGGGTTCTCGGCGAGGACCTCGCGCAGGATGCGGATCGCGGCCGGGTTGCGGCCGGCCTGCGCCAGACCCAGCGCCTTCGTGAACTGGGCGTACTGCGCCGAGCGCGCGCGGGGCGCTATGCGCGTTGACGGGTCGAGCGGGTCGGGCAGCTCGCGCGCGTCGCCGCCCGCCGCCGCGTAGCCGAGCGCGCGCAGCTCGGCGAGGCGTACTTCGTCGAGCTCGATCTGGCCCGAGCGCAGCCGCGGGAGTTCGGCGAGGCGCTCGAGCGCTTCGCGGTGACCGCTGACGTCCACCGTGGACGCTGCGAGGAGATCGCGCGCCTCCTCCGGATCGACCGCGAGGTCGTAGAACTCGGGTGACGAGCTGTGCAGGTACTTGCCGCTCCCGTCGATCCAGCCGGCCAGCGGGCTCCAGCCGTAGTTCAGGTAGCCCGAGTAGGACTCGACGTACACGCCGCGGGTCGTCTCTGCAGGCGTCGAGGCGAGGCTGAGGCCGTCGACGCGCAAGGCGTCGCCGAGCCCGAGGACGTCGAGGTAGGTCGGGAAGAGGTCGACGACGCTGACGAGGCGCTCGGAGCGCGTGCCGGCCGCGCGGCCATCGGGGAAGCGCAGGAGGAACGGGACCTGCACCGTCGCCTGATAGGCGTAGGCCGAGTGCGTCGGCTCGCCGTGGCGACCGAAGGACTCGCCGTGGTCCGCGACGACGCCGAGCAGGTAGCCGTCCGCGCCGACGCTCGCGTCGAGCGCCGCGACGAGCCGCCCGATGTCGTGGTCCATCGCGGCGACCTCGGCGAGGTAGGGCTGGCCCTTTGCCTGGTCGAGGAAGCGTTGCGGCGCGCCGTACGGCATGTGCGGGTCGAAGTAGTGGATCCACAGCAGGAACGGACGCTCCTCGTCGCGCTGCGCGAGCCACGCCAGCGCCGCGTCGGTGACGTCCTTCGAGTCACGCTGGTCGATGTGGCTGAGCGGATCGCTCGCGACGCTCGACGGCTCGGAGTAGTCGGCGAAGCCCTGGTCGAGCCCGTAGGGCGCGCCGAGCACGACCGCGGACACGAAGGCCGCCGTCGCGTAGCCGCGCTCCTGCGCGCGCTCCGCCAGCGTCTCCGCCTCCTCGCTCAGCCGCGCCCAGCCGTTGTCGCGCACACCGTGCCGCAGCGGGTAGAGGCCGGTCATCATCGAGACGTGCGCGGGCAGCGTGATCGGCGCGACCGTGTGGGCGCGGTCGTAGACGACGGAACGCTGCGCGAGGCGTTCCAGCTCGGGCGTGATGCCGCGCGTCTCGCCGTAGAGGTCGAGCGCGCCCGGGTTCGTCGTGTCGATCGTGATCAGCACGCCGGAAGGCGGCAGCGGCTCGGGCTCGGCGCAGCCGAGAACCAGGACCCCGAGGAGCGCGGCTCCCCACGAATGCGCGAGGAGCACCGACCCCAGGCCAGTGCTCCCCTCGTTCGGGCACCGCGGTCGCGAGACGCTCGTCGACACCGGAGAAACCGACGCCCCGCTCAGGAGCCGCTGTTCGGCCGGGCCTTCGCCGGGTCCTTGATGCGGTTCGTGATCGTCGCCTCGAAGGTCCACTTGTCCTCCGGGATCTCGTCGGGCTTCACGCCCTTGCCGAGCAGGCGGTAGTTCAGGCTCGTGACCTTGATCTGGTTGCTGTCCGCCTCGAGGCGGTACAGGAACGCGGCGACCTGCGAGTGCGTGAAGGCCTTCTTGGTGTCGACCGGACGGATCGTGATCTTGTTGTCCATCGTCCCGTTCGGGCCGGCGCGGCTCGAGAGGTCCGTGGTGATCTCGCCCATCGACACCGACGGGTTGTCGGCGCAGCGACGCACGTAGGACTCGGGGCTGTCCGTGCTGATGAACTGGTCGCCCTTGATGTCCTTCATGAGCTTGGTGTTCAGCAGCGACAGCTCCTGGTGCGACTTGGCCAGGTTCGGGACCTGGGTCGCGAAGGTGCTGCGCAGGAAGCTGACCTCCTGATGCCGCTCGTAGGACGCCCAGCCGAGGTAGCCCGAGGCGACGATCGAGAGCAGGATGATGACCCGCGCGAGGTTGAGCTTGGCGAGGAAGGACTTCATGAGTTCACCGTGTCGGCTTTGGAGACATCGACCTCGACCACGAGGTTCGGAAGGTACACCCCGGACTCGTCACCGGTGACCGGGTCACTGCGACTGGACGAGTGGGTGACGTACCAGGGCTGCTCCTTCAGGTCCGCGAAGAAGGCCTCGAAGTTCTGGGTCGCCTTCGTCGAGGTCTCGGCGAAGAAGCACAGCTCGAGGTTCACGCCGACCGTGTCGCCCGACTTGGGCGACGTGCGGTAGTCGCTGCGCACGCTGCGGAACGACATGCGACCGTACTTCTCGGCGTTGTTCGCCATGAGGTCAAGCACGAGCGTCGTGCCCTTGAGCGCCGACTGCGGCTGGAGCAGGTCGTTGTCGTGGCCCAGCTGCTTCTGCAGGTCCCGCTGCTGCGTGCTCAGCAGACTGCGGATGAAGGTCATCTGCTCGTAGAGGTTGCGCTGCGGATCGCTGCGGTACTCCGCCGGGTCGCTGTTCCCGATGCGACCCGTCGTCGCTGCGATGTACTTCTCGAGCTTCTCGTCCGGGAACTCGAGGTTGCCGGGCTTGCCGAGCTTCGGGTTGCCCATCATGTAGTTGACGGACGAGTCGAGCACGAAGCGCAGGTTGCGGTCGATGACCACGCGCTCCTTCTCGAGGAACATGTACCAGACGCCGAGGAAGGTCGTCAGCAGGAGCAGGAGCACGGCGAGCGGGAGCTCGAGACGCTCGAGCGCGCCGCTGAACTTGAGCTCTTCGCGCCGCAGGCTCGCCTTGACGATGCCGCCGCCCATCTGGCGCACGGCGGCGCCGTAGGCGACCGCTCCCGAGGTGTACTCGGCGTGCACGCCGGGCTCGACGTCCTCGATCGGGAAGGCGTCGAGCGGCTCGACCGGAACGCCGAGGATGTCCTCGCCCGTGAGGCCGGGGAGCTGAAAGCCGGCGACGTGAACGCCTTGCACGTCGTTGATCGTCCGAATGGCGGAGACGGTGCGGGCCAGCTCGCGGCGCAGGCGCTGGACGATGTCCGCCGCCCGCTCGATCGGCTGCGGGCCCTCGCTGGCCCAGTCGTTCGCGGCCTCATCGTCGGACGCGGCGTCCTCGGTGTCGAGGCCCTCCTCGTCGGCGGCAGGCGGCGGCGCCCCATTCGGCGTGTAGGAGAGCGCTCCGGCCTGGATGACGCGCATCTCACGCACCTTGCCGCCGTCGATCACGGCGACCGCCGTCGACTCCTCGCCGACGTGCACGAGCACGTGGGCCTCTTCGAGCCCGCACAGTCCTGCTCCCATGGCCGCGTTGACGAGCGCGCTGGTCTCGAGCTCGATCTCGAGGGGCTCGAAGCCGGCCTCGACGCACAGGTCGATCGCCGACTGGATGTCGACCTTCGGAACCGCCGTGATGAGAAGGTTCGAGGACTCCGCCGTCGCGTCCTTGACGTGGAAGTCGACGATCACATCGTCGATGTTGAACTGCGGCAGCTCCGACTCGATCTCGTACTTGAGGACGGACTCGATCTTGCTGGTATCGGTCAGCGGCAGCGTGATGGAGCGGAACGCACCACTGCGCGCGTCGAGTACGACGCCCACGTTCTCCATCGAGATCTTGTGCTGCCGGATCGCGCTCTTGAGAGCGTGGGCCGCAGCCTCCATCGGCGCGTCCGGATCCGGCGGAATCTCACCAGCGAGGCTGGTCACGACCCTGGGGTTCTTCGGGCTTCCGTCGAGGACGAAGAGCTCGAAGCGCCGCGGGCCGATTCGAAGTCCACAAGCTTTGGCCATCGGGTGAGTCTCTAGAAGGTTTCGACGTAGGGCGCCATCAAGCGATCGAACTTGGGGCGTTGAGGTTCCGGGAGGAGGCGGTCGCGCACCGTGGCGCGGTACTCGAGGCCGGCACGGGCGAGGTCCGGCTCCATCCCCATGTGATTCTCGGAGGCGTAGCGCTCGAGGATCGCCTCGGTCTCACGATTGTAGTGGTCGAGCAGCCGCGCGAGGAGGCGCTGTCGTTCAGGATCGAGGTCGAATTCCTGAACGAACGCGCGCTCGAAGTCCCCGAAGGCTCCATCGAGTTGGCTCGCGCGGTGCGATCGCTCCGACGCGTACATCCCCGACCCGAAGCCCGCCAGGAAAGCGACGCCGGTCAGGAGCAGGAGCCAGAGCCGCGTGCCGCTCACCGGTTCGCGTCGATCGCCTCGGGCGCGTCCGCGGCGGATCCGTCCTGGGCGGCGGCGGGCGCGGACATGTCCTGGAGGCCGCCTTCGGAGCCGGCGCCGGCCGGGTCGGCCAGTCGATCGATCTCCTCGAGCGTCTCTTCGAGCGTCTGCTCCCCGCCGGCGCGCAGGTGGCTGCCGTCACCGCGCGGGAGCTGGGCCAGCATGCCGGAGACCGCGAGCAGTACGGCGGCGGCGGCCAAGGCATCGCGGCGGCGGCCGTCATCCAGAGCACGGTGGACTGGATCGAGGCCTCGGCCGCAGCGGCGACCTCGAGGGGCTCCTCGGAGCTGCGCGGCACGGCGCCGGCGAAGGCGAGCCGCGACACGCGCTGCGCGAAGCCCGCGGGCACCTCGACGTCGGAGACCGGCTCGTGCTCGAACCAGCGGCCGAGGGCCTTCTGACCCGCGGCGGCCTTGCGGCACGGCTGGCAGTCCATCAGGTGCTGTCGAAGCGGTCCGGCCTGGTGCTCGGAGAGCTCCCCGTCCAGATAACTCGGGATCAGCGATCGGCTGTCTTGGCAATTCATGTGTCGTCGTCCTCCTGCGTTCTTGGTTCCCAGCGGGCGAATCAGTACTCGCCGTACTCGGGGAAGAGGGTCAGGAGCTTGTCCTTGAAGCGGGCCCGCGCGCGGAAGAGCCGCGACTCGACGGTCCCGATGGAGATCCCGAGGTTGTCGGCGATCTCCTGGTAGGCGAGGCCGTCGAACTCGCGCATGACGAGCACGGCCTTGAAGATTTCGGGGAGCTCGTCGAGCACCTTGCGGGTCACCTCGGTGAGCTCACTCGCCTCGAGGTCGGCGGTCGGCGTCGGGGCATCGACAGGCGCCACCTCGCCGATGACCTCCGGGTCCTCGACGGCGCGGATCGGGGAACGACCGCGGCGCTTGAGCACATCGAGGATCGTGTTCGTCGCGATGCGGTAGATCCAGGTGTAGAACGAGCTGCGGTGATCGAAGCTATCGAGCCGCCGGTAGGCCTTGAGGAAGGTGTCCTGCACCATGTCCTCGATGTCCACGGCGTTGCGCGTGTAGTGCCGCGCCAGGGCGAACAGGCGCCCCTGGTAGCGCTCCACGAGCTCCTCGAATGCCGCCGCGTCCCCCGAGAGGGTCTGCTGCACCAGTGTCGAGTCGAGCGATCGTGCCGAGTCCATTCTGAGAGTCCCCATGGCGCGGGGAGGGACGCCCGAAGGCGCGCGCGTATTCCGGGAGTCCGCCGCCTTCTTACTTCGGCGGGTGAACCTCGGAAGCCCCCTCCGGCCTGGGGATGAGGTGCCCCATCTTGTTGCGCTTCGTCTCCAAGTACTTGGCATTGGAGGGGTTAGGCTCGACCGAGAGCGGGAGCTGGTCCACGACTTCGAGCCCGTAGCCGTTCAAACCGGCGATCTTCTTCGGGTTGTTCGTCAGGAGGCGCATCTTGCGCACCCCGAGGTAGTGGAGGATCTGGGCCCCGAGGCCGTACTCCCGCAGGTCGGCGGCGAAGCCGAGCGCCTGGTTGGCCTCGACCGTGTCCATGCCCTCGTCCTGGAGCCGGTAGGCCTTCAGCTTGTTGGCCAGGCCGATCCCGCGACCCTCCTGACGCATGTAGACGAGGACGCCCCGCTCCTTCTGGCCGAGGATCTGGAGCGCCTGGTCGAGCTGGGGGCCGCAGTCGCAGCGCAGCGAGTGGAAGACGTCGCCCGTCAGGCACTCGGAGTGCACCCGGACGTGAACCGGCTCCTCGCAGGCCTCGTGCGGGCCGTCCAGCCCGGGTCCAGCGAGCCCCTTGCTGAGCGCGATGTGCTCCTTGCCGTCCAGCGCCGAGCGGAACATGTGGGCGCGGAACTCGCCGAAGCGGGTCGGGAGGGGCAGGTCCTGCTCGACCGGCTCCACGAGGCGCTCGTTCTGGCGACGCCAGGCGATGATCGCCTCGATCGTGCAGATCTTCAGGTCGTACTTGACCGCGAACCGCTCGAGGTCGGGCATGCGGGCCATCGTCCCGTCGTCCTTCATCACCTCGCAGATCACGCCGGCCGGACGGCCGCCGGCCAGGCGCGCGAGGTCGACGATGCCCTCGGTCTGGCCGCCGCGCACGAGCGTCCCGCCCTTCAGGGCGCGCAGCGGGAAGACGTGGCCCGGACGGGCGAGCTGCGCGGCCGTGGCTCCTTCGGCGCAGGCCGTTTTGATCGTGTGGGCCCGGTCGGCCGCGCTGATGCCCGTCGTGACGCCCTCCGCCGCCTCGATCGAGACGGTGAAGCCGGTGCTCATGCTGCTCGTGTTCTTCGAGACCTGCGGCGGCAGGTCGAGCTCGTCGCAGATCTCCTCCGAGAGCGGCATGCAGATCAGCCCGCGGCCCTGGGTCGCCATGAAGTTGATCGCCTCGGGCGTGACGTGCTCGGCGAGCATCGCGAGGTCGCCCTCGTTCTCGCGGTCGGGATCGTCGACGAGGAGGATCATGCGCCCCTGGCGCAGGTCTTCGAGGATCTCGGGGATGTCGCTGATCGGCATGACGGGCTTCTTGCGGGGGGGTGGCGCCGGACCCTTCACGGGCCCTGCTGAACTCCCCATCATACGCGGATCGACCCTGGCTCACCCACCCCTGCCCGACCTCGTCGGCGCACCTCGCGGCCACGGTCCGCCCCGACCTCATGTTGAAGCTCCGTCTCTGCGCGTCCCTCGCCCTCGCGACCCTCGCGACCCTTGCCCTGGCCTGCGCCACGAACGAGCCGGCACCGACGCCGTCCCCGACCCCGAGCGGCGTCTCGGAGCCCGACCTCGACGGGACGCGCGGCCGCATCCAGCGCATGGAGGACCGGCGCAGCGACGGCAAGGGCGACCTGCAGCGCCTCGCGGTCGCCGGGACGACGAGCCTGCGCGTCCGTGCGGTCCGGGCCCTCGGGCGTCTGCCGTATCCGGATCACGGCAGCGCGGTGACGAGCGCGCTGACGCGAGCGCTGAAGGACCCGGACCCCGAGGTCCGCGCCATCGCCGCCTTCGGCATCGGGCTGCGAGCCGACCCCGCCTCCGCGAAGGCGCTCGTCGAGGCCTTCGACGACACCGACCCGGTGGTGCGTGCGCAGGTCGTCGAGGCGGGCAGCCGCTTCAGCGAGCCGACCGTTCGCGAGGAAGTGATGTACGCCATCCCGGACCCCTCTCCGCTGGTTCGGGCGAAAGCCGTGACCGCTCCTTCGCGCTGGTCCCCTGACAGCTCCGCGGCGCAGGTCGTCGACAGCGCGCTCGCGAATCTCGCAATGCGCGCGCCCGGTGCGCAGCGCAAGGAGCGCCTCAACCTGCCGGACAACATCGCGTTCGCCGTCGAACCCGAGGACTCCGAGGTGATCTGGCGCGCGCTCTTCTCGCTGTCCAGACGCAAGTCGGAGCGGGGGCGAGACGCGTTCCTCCTGTGGTGCCGCGCGGAGCAGAGTCCCGAGGCGCGGATCTTCGCGACGCGCGGCCTCGGCTCCCTCTCGAAGGCGGACGCCGACGTGCTGCGCTCGCTGCAGGAGTGCCTCACCGACTCCGATGGCCGCGTCGTCGTCGAAGCTACGGTCGGGCTCGGGCGCTTCCCCAATGGCTCCTCGATCCCGCCGCTCGAACGCGCGCTCCAGCATCCGAGCGCCAACGTGCGCGCGAGCGTCGCCGCGGCCCTCGGCTCGTTCAGCGAACAGCGCCGCCTGGCGAAGCCCCTCCTCGAGTCCTGCCTGACCGACGTCTCGCCGAGCGTGAAGGGCGCCGCCATTCGCTCCCTCGCGCGGCTCTATCCCAGCGAGGCCGCGGCGGACCTCGAGATGCGCTCGCTCGAGAAGAGCCCCGTGATTCGCAAGGCCGTCGCGGAGAGCTGCACGTCGCTCACCGCGCCCGCTGCGCTGCCCCTGCTCGACAAGCTGACCCGTGACGCGGACAAGGCCGTCGCGTTCGCCGCCGCCCAGGGACTGCGCGACTTCCTGAACCAGGGCGGTCGACTGCGCGCGCACCAGCTGCTGGCCTCGAGCGACAACGGCCTGCGCCTCGGCGCGGTGCTGGCGCTCAAGGACGAACCGGTCCCGGCGGACCTCGCCCCGCTCGCGGAGTGCTTCCGTTCCAGCAAGGGCGACATCGCGGCGGAGATCCGCTACGAGATCCTCGAGACAGCCGGGGAGCTGCGTGACGATCGCGCCTTCGAGATTCTGAAGGAAGGGCTGCGCGCCGAGCGCCCTTACACGCGCCAGCTCGCGCGCAAGCTGATCCGCGCGCGCTTCCCCGCCTCCGGCGAGCAGAGCCCGCCGCCGCTCCCGCTGCGCGGTGACGTGCCCGCGGCGTTCCACGGACCGAACCCGCGGGTCGAGGTCCGCACGACGCGCGGGACGCTCGTCTTCGAGCTCTACCCCGACGTCGCGCCGATGCACGTGCACAACTTCCTGACCCTCGCGCGCGCGGACGAGTACGACGGGCTGCGCTTCCACCGCGTGGCGGCCGACTTCGTCGTGCAGGGCGGCGACTACCGCGGCGACGGCAACGGCGGCCGGTCCTGGCGCACGGAGCCCCTGCGACACGAGTTCAACGAGCTCGAGTACGTGGAGGGATCGCTCGGCATGCCTCGCAATGACGACCCGGACTCCGGCGGCAGCCAGTTCTTCGTCACGCACCGGCCGACGCCGCACCTCGACGGTCGCTACACGCTGTTCGGTCAGCTGCTGCAGGGCTTCGACGTTCTGCCGTCCATCGAGGAGGGCGACAGCATCCTCGAGGTGCGCGTGCGCGGCGAGTAGGTCCGCGCCCCCGCCGGCGGCGGCGCGCCTCACCGGGTTGTCCACAGACGGTCCCCGGGAGACCCCTCGAGCCCGTGGAAAGGCCTGGGGGTAATTCGGTAAAGCCCTTCGATGCAGGGCTTTGGGACTGTCCACAGGCCGCGGGGGCGATGTGGAAAGGGGCCTCGCTCCATTCGGGAAGGCCCGCTGGCCGAAGAAGCGGGGTCCCCTCCCCGCACGCCGACGGCCGCGGGGCGACCCAGCTATCGCAATTCCGCTATGACGAAGTGGCTCCTTTCCCTCTCCCTGCTCGCGCTCGGCGCGTCCGCCGGGGTGACCTACGTCGATCACCTCGACACCCGCCTGGCCCAGCTCGAGAGGAAGCGGCCCGCCTCGGCCACCCGCGTCGTGGAGCTCTCCCGCGAGCTCGCCGGCGTGCGCGAGGCGCTCGGGGAGTCCCAGGCGACTCTCACCTGCTACGCCGAGGAGAGCGCGCTGCGCGAGGCGCTGCAGGCGCGCATCCAGGAGCTCGAGACCGAGCTGGCGCAGACGCGCGAGCTGCTCGTGCTGCAGTCGCAGGAGCTCGCGGGCGTCGAGCAACGCCAGGACCTGCTCGTCCGTGAGACGCTCGGCGAAGAGCTCGCGGACATGAACCAGAACATCGAGCAGCGCTGGCAGGACGTCAGCCGCACGCTCGAAGCGACCGCGCAGATCGCCGAGACGAACCGCAACCAGTTCGACGACCTGCTCAAGGACCTCCAGGAAGCGCGCTCGGCGACGAACGCCTCCGCGCGTTCGGGCTTCGACGACCCCGAGGTGCTCTGGCGCGACCTGATGGGTCCGACCGTCCAGATCGCGGACGAGGCGACGGTCGGCAGCGGCGTCCTGCTGCACTCCGAGGAGATCGCGCCGGGCCGCTTCCGTACGTACATGCTCACCGCTTGGCACGTGGTACGCGACGTGCTCGAGGATCCGAGCGAGTTCGACGAGCTCGTGCCCGTCTTCCTCTACGACCAGGTCGGCGACCGCAAGCAGGAGTGGGCCCGCGTCGTCATCCAGGACGCGCGCCTCGACAGCGCGCTGCTCGTCATGGACTCGGACAAGCGCTACCCCCACGGAGCCGGTCTGCCGCAGCGCGCCGAGCTCAGCGCGCAGCGCGTGTTCGACGACATCTACGCGGTGGGCTGCCCGCTCGGCAACGACCCGATCCCGACCTACGGGAAGATCGCGGACCTGCGCCACGAGGTCGATGGGCAGGACTACTGGATGATCAGCGCGCCGACCTACATCGGAAACTCGGGCGGAGGCGTGTTCGACGCCGACAGCCACGAGCTGCTCGGGATCTTCTCGAAGATCTACACGCACGGGAACCTGCGCCCGACCGTCGTGCCGCACATGGGGCTCGTCACTCCGCTCGGCTCGATCTACGACTGGCTCGAGGAGAGCAACTACGGGCACGTCCTCCCGCGCTGAGCCGAAGGACCAAGACGCAACGACCCCCCCGGCGCCGTCGCGCCGGGGGGGTCGTTGCGTTCTCGCGCCGGCCCGTCCGTTGATCCGGACTGCGCGGCGAGGGCTGCCTAGATCTGGAAGTCGAGCCAGAGCCAGAAGAGCGTGACGTCCCGGAAGGCCGCCGGGGCGTTGTTGTCCGCGCTGAAGTCCGCGAACTTGAAGCCGAAGGTCAGCTCATCGTTGATCGCGTAGCTTCCGACCACGTCGAGCTCACCGCCGTAATTGGTGCCGCCGCGCTCGGCGTCGAACTCGTGGAAGATGCCGGCGAGGCTGAACGGGCCCTGGTCGTAGCCGAGGTGGAAGTAGAGATCCTCGAGGCCAGTGCCCGGCGTCGTCAGGAACTGGTCCGCGAAGCCGTTGTGGATGTGGAGCGTCGCGAGCGGAGTCTGGAACGCATTGGCGGCAGCGTTGGTGCTGGAGCCGTCGAGGGACTCGAAGCCGATCTTCGCGGTGACGCCGCTCAGCTCGATGCCGGCCGTGACGTGCGAGTAGTCGGCGTTGATGTCGTTCGCGTTGTCCGCGGCGTCGTCCTGGTGGGCGTACTCGATGCCGTAGATGAGCGCGAGCTGGTCCATGCGGTGGTTGCCGAAGAAGCGCGCGCCGTAGGTGAACGAGCTGAGCTGGCTCTGGTTCTCGACGTCGAGGTAGTACCCGTAGCCGGTGAGCGTCCCGAGGTTCTCGAACGTGATGCCCGCGTTGAGGATGTGCGAGTCGTGGTTCAGGTTCTGCTGCAGGACGTTGTTCTGGTTGTCCAGGTAGCCGTAGTACGCGTTGAACCCGCTGTCGTAGTTCGCGGCCCAGGAGATCGAATCGAACGTCTGCTCGGTCTGACGCCAGTCGAAGCTGCCGATGAAGCGCTCGTTGTCGAGGTTGATGCGCTGGCGGCCGAGCTTGAAGTCACCTCCGAAGAAGTTGCTGTACTGGCCATAGACCTGGTTGACCACGGTGCCGGTCGGGTCGGGGATGAAGCCGCGGTCCGCCGGTGTGCCCGAGCCGTCGTTGTAGTCGTCGAAGCTCGCCGGGACGTTCGCCACGTCGCTGAACTCGAGGACGCCGGTGAACCCGTGGTAGCTCGCCGACTCGTAGCCGATGCGTGAGCGCAAGGTCGAGGCGCGTCCCTCCTTCAGCACGGCGTCGTCGTTGACGTTCTCGTAGCGGTAGCGCAGCTGGAGCCAGAACGTACCAGCCAGAAGGGCCTCCTTGAGGCCGCTCATCTGCTGGGGAACCGCGAGGCCGGTCTCCTTGAGCTCGGCGTCCTCCAGGAGGGCTTCGCCCTCGAGCGGGTCGGTGGACGCGGCGAGGGCGCTGGCGCCGAGGAGGGTCGCCCCGGCGATCCCCATGCAGCCCCGCTTCATCCAGGTCGTGGTGGTGGAGTGAGTCAGATTCATCAGTCGTGGCTTGGCTTTGGGATGGGGGGACACGCGTCGACGGACGTGCGATCCCTGAAGGATTCCAAGTTGACCGGGCGCAAGCCAAGCGCCTCCCGTCACAAAGTCCCGAGTCGGGTCTCGTGATCCCAACTCCGTGCGTCGGGGCCTCGGCGAGTGCGATCTCTTGCGGAGATCGAAGTCGGGTTCTCCCGGCGCGGGCGGCCGCCGCAACCCGGTGCGGGCACGACAGATCCGAGCGTCACCGGCGCCTCGGCCCAGATGCATGTTCCTAAAAAGTGCAACATGGCCGGGCCTCCCTCCCCCGGACCCCAAATGGGCGCGGGGGCGGGTCGGCCGACTGCCGAACCCGCCCCCGCGTCGCTTCGCGTCCGGCGCGCTAGTGCCGGAAGTGGCGCTCGCCGGTGAAGACCATCGCGGCGCCGAGGCGATCACAGGCCGCGACCACCTCGCCGTCGCGCACTGAGCCGCCCGGCTGCAGGATCGCGGCGACGCCGGCCTCGATCGCGGTCTCCACGCCGTCGGGGAACGGGAAGAAGGCATCCGAAGCGAGCACGGAGCCCTGCACCTGGTCGCCCGCCTTGTGGATCGCCATGCGGACGGCATCGACGCGGCTCATCTGGCCGGCGCCGACGCCGAGCACGCGCGTGCCGCTGACGAGCACGATCGCGTTCGACTTGACGTGCTTGGCGATGCGCTCGGCGAACAGCAGAGCCTCGATCTGCTCCGCGGTCGGCTTGCGCTCCGTCACGGCTTCGAGGTCGGACTCGGCCGACACACGCAGGTCGCGGTCCTGGAGCAAGAAGCCGCCGACCATCTTCTTCACCTCGAGGTCACGCTCGCGACGCACGCCCGGCTGGTACTCGCCGCAGGCGAGCAGTCGCACGCTCTTGCCCCACTTCGGCTTGCCGGTGAGGAGATCGAACGCGTCGCGGTCGAACGACGGCGCGATGATCGCCTCGACGAAGCGGTTGCCCGACACGAGGAACTCGGCGCAGGCGAGGTTCACCGGGCGCGTGAAGGCCAGGACGGAGCCGAAGGCCGATAGGGAATCCCCTTCCCAGGCCGCCTCGAGCGCGCCCTCGATCGACTCGGCGCGCGCGGCCCCGCACGGGTTGTTGTGCTTGGTCACCGCGACGAACGGCTCGTCGAACTCCTTCGCCAGCGCGTGCGCGGCGTCGAGGTCGACGAGGTTGTTGTAGGAGAGCGCCTTGCCGTTCAGCACCTCGGCCCCGGCCACCGACGGCTCGTCGCTGCCGGCCGAGCGATAGAACGCCGCGTTCTGGTGCGGGTTCTCGCCGTAGCGCAGTGAGAGCTCCTTGACGCCCGCCATGGCGAAGCTGGGCGCGAAGCTCGACTCCGCCAGCTCATCCGTGACTTCTTGCTCGAACATCCAGCTGCTGATCGCCGCGTCGTAGCGCGCGGTCAGCGCGAACGCCTTGCACGCGAGGTCGCGGCGCAGCTCGTTCGAGAGCGAGCCCTCGTGC
>CAYGST010000027.1:0-10158 GCA_964352415.1 uncultured Planctomycetaceae bacterium
TTCCTGGCCCCGCTGTGCGCGGTGGCCGCTCTCTTCGTGCTGATCGGCCAGGCAGGCTGGCTCCCCGGCACGGACTCGCCTCCCTCCTCGCTCCTGAATCCGGCTCCGCCGATCACGGCCGAGAAGCTCGAAGACGTGGTCGACACGTACCGCTCCGAACCCTCGCTGAAGAGCGCCGCGGAGCTCCTGGACGCGGCGATCCGACTCGATGGCGCCCGCGCCGCGCGCTCCAGACGACTCGAGGCCTTCGGTCTCGCCAACCAGCCCGGCGCCGGCGACCCGACGATCGGGTACGTGCTCGACCTGGCCGGTCCCAAAGAGCGCCTCGTGCTCTTCGACCACGCCGCCTATCCCGAGCACGCTGCCCTGGAGACGGAGCTCGAGCGCGCGGCCGCGGACCCGTGGTACGAAGCCGACCAGGGACTCCTGCTGCGCGTCGAGGCCCGCGTCGGCGCCACGCTGCTGGGCGAGTCGAGCCGCCCCTGACGCCCAGCGGCGCGGAGAGGGCGACGCCCGCGCTGGCGAAGAACGGCGGCTGCTGAATCGCGCGTCGCGGCTCAGCGTCTCCGCCGGCGCAGGTCGCGCGTGCCCGCTGCCTCGGTTCCAGGCGCCGCCCGCTCGAAGGCCGGGGCCTCCAGCAGACGCGGATCGAGGGCTGACACCGCCGCGGCGAGCCGCGCGAGCGCGTCCTCGGCGCCCGCTTCCTTCAGCCTGGCTCGTACGGTCGTCGCCGTCATCACCGGGGTGAAGCCCAGTCCGTCGAGGTCGTTCGCCGCCTCCGGTTCGCGTTCGAAGCAGGCGACCAGATGGTCCACGGCAGCGACGGCGTCTCCCGACTCCAGCGCGAGTCGGGCCCGGCCCGCGAACGCCAGCGCGACGTAGTGGTCGGCGCTCTCCTGCGTCGCAGAGTCGAGGGTGCTCGCGCTCTCGAAGTGAGCGACGGCGCGGTCGTACGCCGCGAGCGCCTGGTCACGCTCCTCGGACCGGCGGTGGAATTCCGCGGCCACCATCGAGGCGTACCCCGCGTACCACTCGAGGTCGGACAGCTGCTCGGGCGTGCGCTCGCCCGACCTGGACAGCAGCGCTTCGTAGGTCGCCTCCAGGCCCTGGAGGCTGCTCAGATCGCGCTCCTTCAGGAGCCGCGCGCGCAGTCGGTCGTGAATGAGCGGCGAGTCCGCGAAGCGCTCGAAGCTCCGCTCGAGCGTGCGCGTCGCGTAGCCCTTGGCCTCCAAGGCCGAGAGGTAGTCGTAGTGCTCGACCACTTCCTGCGCGGTTCCGTAGGGGTGCTCGGCGAGGAGCGCGAACGCCAGATCCGCCTCCGCCAGCCACTCTGCCGGCCACTCCTCCTTGCGAACCATCGCGCGGTACAGACCCCGCTGACGCGCCTCCGCGAACATCGAGAGGGTCTCCTTCGAGCGCCAGGTGCGCGGCTGCGGCGGCGCGGGCCCCGTCATCGCGGCGATGGCGTCCGCGTAGCCCTGCCGCGTTCGGCCGAGCGCCTTCGCGGTAGAAGCGAGCAGCGAGTGCACCTCCCAGCCCGTCGCCCCCAGATCACGTCCGGCGAGCGCGAGGCGTCGCGCATCCTCCATCAGAGGAGTGCGGAGCTTAGGATCCAGGTCCGGGTGGAACGCCAGGTCGTAGGCGGCGGCCGAGGCCGTGAGCTGCGCGCCGGCATCCTTCGGGTTGGACGCCGCCAGCTGGGCGCTCGCCTCCGTCAGCTCGTACAGCTGCGGGAGCTCCGGATACGGATCGGGCGTGGTGCCGAGGGCCAGCGCGGCGCGCCACGCGGCCTCGTCGATCGTCGCCGGCGCAGCGACGAGCCCGCGGTGGACGCGCGCGAGTCGCGCGGCCTTCGGTGACTGCGGCGCCAAACGCTCCAGGGCGACGATCATGGCGTCACGCTCCTCCGGCTCCAGCTCGAAGTCGATCACGTCGCGCAAGAGCGGCAGCGCCTCGATCGACTCGGTCTCGGCGAGCGCCTGCCAGGCCACCTGACCGAGTTCGGCGTCCTCGCCGAAGAGCGCCAGGCGCAGGAGGTCGACCTGCAACAATGAGCCGGGCTGCGACGCGCGCACGAGCAGCTCACGCTGCAGCACGCGATCACCGGTTCGGTACGCCTGCTCCACCGCTTCGCGGTCCTGCACGTCGCGGCTGTCCACCCGTTGCACCAGGCTCTGGTCGCCGCGGTCCACGGTGGGCTCGGCCGGCGGGCGGTTCGCGATGCCTTCACGAATCGTCTCGAAGACCGACTGCGTGTCCCAGGCGTAGTAGACGTCGTAGGTCTCCTGGCTGCCGTCCTCGACCATGATGTGCCGGGGCGCCACGCGAGTGTCGTCGAGGAACTTGCCGAAGAGCTGCGGCTCGATGCGGATGTGCTCGCCGCAGGTCACGCTCCCGAAGCGCGGGCAGAGGACGCGATTGCCAGACTCGTCGTAGTCCCGCGCGTTGTGGCGGTAGACCGAGGCCATGACGCACACGTACGGCTCGTAGAGCGCCGCGATGTCGGCCTGCCTGTAGCGGATCCCCGCGTAGTGCTCGCTCGCGATCTCACCATCCATGTTGATGCACACCAGGATCGGCTTGCCCGTCTCCTGGGAGACGCGCTCGGCGTCCTCGTAGGTGCGCTGGAACGTGATCAGCACCGGCTTCTTCCAGTCCTCCGCCGTGGGCGCGTACCACATCTCCTCGCGGCTGAGCCCGCCCGTCGGACCCGGTTGACCCGCGCCTTGGTTGGGGCCTGGCGGCCCTTGCCCGGCGCGGGGACCTCGCGGCGGACCAGCGGGAGCCTCCTGAGCAAACGCAATGCTGGGAAGGCAGAGGAGCGCGGGCGCGAGGGCGCGCACCGCGAGGGAGAATCGACTGGTCATGGCACTGGGATCCGCGATCGGGTTTCGGAGGGCTCCACTCTACAGCGTCCAGCATCGGCGCCCAGGACGGAGGAGCCAGCTGGCGCCTCCTCGGCGCCAGCGGCGCGGATCCCGCGTAGGGCATGGAAGTGCGAGGGACACACGGGGGAGTTCGCTACCCTCTCACGCTCTGGACGCACCTCATCGGCAACCTCTTCACTTCCATGCGACCGATCCCCGAGCTCGCCGAGGCCCTCGGCCTCCCCAACGACCTCTTGCACCCGTACGGCAGCTTCGCCGCCAAGGTGGACCCTGCGCTGCTGCGCCGTGAGAGAACGCGCTCTGGAGCCCCACGGCTCCTGCTCGTCTCGGCCATCACGCCGACGCCCGCGGGCGAAGGCAAGACGACGACCACGATCGGCCTGGGCGACGCCCTGTCCCAGCTCGGCGAGTCGGTCTGCCTCGCCCTGCGCGAGCCCTCACTCGGCCCGTGCTTCGGCATGAAGGGCGGCGGGACCGGCGGCGGCAAGGCGCAGCTGACGCCGTCCGAGCGGATCAACCTGCACTTCACCGGGGACTTCCACGCCATCACCTCCGCGCACAACCTGCTCGCGGCGGCCCTCGACAGCCACCTGCACTTCGGCAACGAGCTCGAGCTCGAGACCCGCACCATCGCGTGGCCGCGCGTGATGGACATGAACGACCGAGCCCTGCGGCACGTCACGCTCGGCCTCGGCGGCAAGCCGCACGGCGTTCCACGCGAAGGGGCGTTCGACATCACCGCGGCCTCGGAGCTGATGGCGATCCTGTGCCTCGCGGAGGACGAGACCGATCTGCGCGAGCGCATCGACCGGATCGTCGTCGGTCTGAACCGATCGGGCGAGGCCGTGCGCGCCAGCCAGCTCGGCGTCACGGGCTCGATGATGGCGCTGCTGAGCGACGCGCACATGCCGAATCTGGTGCAGACACTGGAGGGCACGCCGGCCCTCGTGCACGGCGGCCCGTTCGCCAACATCGCTCACGGCTGCAACAGCGTCGTCGCCACCCGCAGCGCGCTGCACCTCGCCGACTGGGTGGTGACGGAGGCCGGCTTCGGCTTCGACCTCGGCGCCGAGAAGTTCTTCGACATCAAGTGCCGACTCGCCGGACTCGAGACCGCCGCGGTGGTCCTCGTCGCTTCGGTGCGCGCGTTGAAGATGCACGGCGGCGTCGCTGTCGCGAACCTCGAGCCCGAGGACCCCGCAGCCGTGGAGCGCGGGCTCGCCAACCTCGAGCAGCACGTCGAGAGCATTGGCCGCTTCGGACAGCGTCCGATCATCGCCGTGAATCGCTTCCCCACCGACACCGAGGCCGAGCTCGCGGTCGTCCGCGGGTTCTGCAAGGAGAACGGCCTGCCGTGCGCGGTGGCCTCGCACTTCTCCGACGGCGGAGCAGGGGCGCTGGAGCTCGCCGAGATCGTCCGACGCGAGGCGAGCGGCGACCTCGGACCTGTGCGTCACCTCTACGAGCTCACCGACTCCGTCCCCGACAAGGTGCGCAAGGTCGCGCAGGGCGTGTACGGCGCTCGCGACGTCGCGTTCACCAAGAGCGCGGAGCGCGACCTCCGCGAGGTCGAACGCCTCGGCTTCGCGGAGCTGCCTGTGTGCATCGCCAAGACGCAGAACTCACTCTCGGACGACCCCAAGCTCCACGGCCGTCCGCGGGACTTCGAGGTCACCGTACGACAGGTTCAGGTCAACGCCGGCGCGGGCTTCCTCGTCGTGCTGACGGGGGACATCCTGCGCATGCCTGGACTTCCGCGCTCGCCGCAGGCGCAGCGCATCGACGTCGAGGACGGCCAGATCGTCGGGCTGCGCTGAAGCCGAACATCATGGACAAGGCAGAAGAGAAGCTCGTCGACCTCGAGGTGAAGCTCGGCTTCCTCGAGCGAACGGTGGAGCAGCTGAACGAGGCCCTCGTCGATCAAGACGCCGTGATCCAGCGCCTGGACCGTCGCGTCCAGCAGCTGACCGAGCGTCTGGCGAAGGCCTCCGACACCGAAGAAGGCGAGCGCACCCTCGAGGACGATCGCCCGCCGCACTACTGAGCCCGACTGGGCACTTTGGCCCCGCGAGCTGAGCAGGACGGACGAAGCGCGGGCGCCCGGCTGGCCGGGCGCCCGCGCTTCGATTCCACGGGCGAGCAGCTGGAGCGCCCCGCCCGCTCGCGATCAGCTGTCGCCGCCGATCTCGGACTCGAGGGCTTCGAGCTCGTCGAGCACGTTCGCCTGATCGATCTCGGCCTCGGCCTCGGCCGCGGCTTCGTCGACTCCGATCACTTCGACCTCGTCGAGCACCGACGGCTCCGTCGGCGTCTCCGCGGACGGCGCCACGGGCTGCTGGGACTGCTCCGTCGACTCGCTCGGGCAGCCCGCCAGGAGCGGGCTCAACGCGAGCGCGAGGAGAGCGATGCGCTGGGGGGCGCTCATCGGGTCCCTCCAGCAGCCGGAGCCGCACCAGCCTGGCGGCGCGCACGCTGGACGCGGGTCGAGCCGGCCTTCCCGGTGTCCTCGATCGCCTTGACCTGCTCGGTGTTCAGCGTCTTGCGCATCGAACCCTTCAGGTCCTCGTAGGACTTCATCTCCTTGGCTCGCAGGGCGGCGACGCGCTTGAGGTTCGCCTCGTCACCCTTCTCCTTGAGCAGCACCTCGATGCGCTCGATGCGCGCGAGCCGACGCTGGTGGTCGCTCTCGGCGCGCAGGAAGCGCTTGGCCGCGGCGGATTGCTGGGCGTCGAGCCCCGAGAGCTGCTTGCGAGCGTTGGCGATGCGCTCCTGCTTCTGCGCGTCGTTCAGCTTGGAGCGCGCGCCCGCCGCCCGCTGGCTGCGCTGGTCCTGGGCGTTGTCGGAGCGCTGCTGCTGCGCGCGCGCGTTCTCCGCGCGGGTGTCAGCACCGTCACCGGCCGCGCCGGCTTGCTCGCGCGCGTTGCGAACCCGGTCCGCCTCTTCGGTCTGGGTGTTCGCCGCTTGCTCGCGCGCGTTCTGGGCGCGATTCGGACGCTGAGCCGTACCGCCGTTCAGTCGAACGCGCTCCGTACCACCAGCGGCTTGTTCGCGAGCGTTCTCGACGCGGTCGGCCTTCTGGTCGGTGGCGTTCTGTGCCCGCTGAGCGTCCGTTCCCTTCTGGGCTGCCTGCTCGCGGGCGTTCTGTGCGCGCTGGGCCCCGGCGTCCTTGGCGCTCTGCTGCTCACGGGAATTCTCGGCCCGCTGGCCGTTCGCGTTCCCGCCGGCGTTCTGCTTGCGGGCGTTCTGCGCGCGTTGCGCGTCGCCCTGCTTCTTCTGCTGCTCCTGGTTGCGGGCCTGCTTCGCACGCTGAGCGTTCGCGTCCTGCTTCTGCTGGCGCCCGTTCTGGGCACGCTTCGGATTCGCCTGGGGCTGCTTCTTCGCCGTGCGACCCGAGCCACGCTCCTGGGTCACCGGAGCGGGGGAGGCGGCCTGGACAGCCATCGGAACGGCAACCAGCGCCAGGGCTCCGATGACGAGGCCGGCACCGAAGCGGCGGGAGCGGTTCTTGGAGTTGTGTTCGTTCATCTCTTCACTTCCTGAATCGAGGTAGGCGGGGCCTGCCGCCCCGGAGCGGGCATCCTGGCACCGGAGTCGGGGGGACGCCAGCCCCTCGGAGCCCGGATTCCCACGGAGGCACCCTGATTTCCCCGCCAACTGGGCCCCGCGACGCAGCGCGGCCCCCGCCGAGGAACCGACAGGGGCCGCACGGTTAGGACTCGAGGACGCTCTCAGCGACTCGTCTGCAGGGCGGCGCGCACTTCGGCCTTGATGGCCTCGAAGCTCGCGATTGCGCTCTGTCGCAGCAGGGCCACGCGCGGCAGCAGCTCGGCGTTTCCGTTGGCTCGGAGCTGGGCGGCGTAGTTGTCCAGGCGCTGCAGCAGGGCCTGATGCTCCTCCTGGATCTGGAGGAAGCGGGTCGCCATGGGGTGCTCGGAGAGCTGCTGACTCTTCAGCGCGTCCCTCGCTGCCTGGGCGCGGTCCGCCGACGAGGTCGTCGCCGGGCTGTTCAACCGGGCGGCGCTGATGCGCTTGGCCCGCTTTTCAGCTGCGTTCTGCCGGGCCGAGCCCACGCGCTGGGACTTGGAAGCCGCTGCGTACTGTGCACGGGCTCCCTGGATGCGGGACGCTCCGTCGCTCTGAGCGCTCTGGCGAGCCTTCTGGGCCCGCATGCGGTCCTTGCGCTGCTGCTGCGCCCGCATGGCCTGAACGCGCTTGGCCTCCTGCTGACGACGCGCCGCCTCGGTGCGCTTCGCGCGCTGCTGGGCACGGGCTCGCGCAGCGCGCTGGGCCACCTGCTGCTGGCGGGCGTGCGAGACGCGCTGCGCTTGCTGGCGGGCTTGCTGCTGCGCCTGTTGCTGAGCCTGCGCGCGGGCGCCCGAGATGCGGTCGTTCTGCTGGCCCCGGGAGGCGGTGGCCGCTGACGCGCTGCCCACAAGGACAAGGAACACCAGGGCAAGCAGGGCCCAGGGGGTGCGACTCGATCGTCTCATGCTCATCTCCGGAAGGTTGGCGAAGCGTGCCTCGAACTCGGATGCGGACCGGTCGTAGGTCCTTCTGCGGTGTTGGACGGTCCTCCGCGCCGAGAGGATCCGTCCCTTTGCGACTACCTATGGCTCCAACTAGGGCGCGGACCGACATGCCCCCCGGCAAGAGGCCTTCTAGCACCATTCAGGCTAGAGATGGGTCCACATCCTAGTAAGGCGCATTTTGCCCAAAAATGGCTAAGCGTCCGAGAATGGGCTCCGAGAACGGCTGTGTCCGTCCTCCGATACCGGCCTCCAGCCCCCTCCTCGACCATGACGCCTCAGCCGACCGCCGCCACCCTCGACCTCGACCAACTCCACCTGACCCCGCAGGACGCCGCCTATGGCCGGCTCCGCCACCTCCCGCTGGGAGCCCTGCAGCTCGACAGCGCCGGTCGCATCCTCCGACGCCACAGCCGGGCGGGGCACTCGCTGGACAAGCTCGGGCCCCGCGTCGCCGGGCGCTCGTTCTTCGAGCACTACCTCGCGGACACCCCGCTCGACGGCCTGGCCGAGGTCTACCACGAGGGCGTTCGCCGCGGCGAGCTGTACCACTTCATCGATCTCTCGCTCAAGGAGGACGGCCACGAGCGTGATCTGACCCTGTTCCTCTACTACCACTCGGCGACGCAGCAGGGCTGGATCTTCATCGAGCCCCACGCGGACCCGCGCCGCGCGGCGGGCTGGGGCCTCCCCCACGCCGCCTGAGTACGAAGCCCTTCCCACGTCGAGCCGATCCCGCCGTCCCGGGGGATCGGCTCGCTTCGTTCGCGGGGGAGGCTGGCGCGGTCAGGCGTGGACGGCCTCGCCGGTCTGCACACGCCAGAGCGCCGCGAACGGCCCGTCGTTCTCGAGGAGCTCCTCGTGCGTTCCCCACTCGCGCACCACGCCCTGATCGAGGAGGTAGATGCGATGCGCGTGACGCACGGTCGACAGGCGGTGCGCCACGACGATGGTGGTGCGGCCCCGGGAGAGCCTCGCGAGCGAGCGCTGGATCGCAGCCTCGGTCTCGTTGTCCACGGCCGAGGTCGCCTCGTCGAGGATCAGGATCGGAGGGTCCTTCAGCACGGCGCGGGCGATGGAGAGTCGCTGGCGCTGCCCTCCAGAGAGCTTCTGCCCGCGCTCCCCGACGACCGTGTCGTATCCCTCGGGCAGGGCCGCGATGAACGCGTCGGCCTCGGCCACGCGGGCAGCGGCCTCGATGGCGTCGTCGTCCGCGTCCGGTCGGCCATAGGCGATGTTCTCGCGCACCGTTCCGTGGAACAGGAACACGTCCTGGCTGACGAGTCCGATCGCGCCCCGCAGGTCCCCGCGGGGCACGGCGCGAACGTCGACGCCGTCCAGCGTGATCTCGCCGCCGGTGACGTCGTAGAAGCGCAGGAGCAGCTTCAGCAAGGTGCTCTTGCCCGATCCGGTGGCCCCGACGATCGCCGTCGTCTTCCCGGCGGCGAACTCGACCGAGAGCTGCTCGAAGAGCGGCTCGCGATCGCCGTACGAGAAGTCGACGGCGTTCGCGCGCAGCTCGCCGCTGACGGCTTCGAGCGGTAGCCGCTGGGCTCCGTCCTGCATGCTGGCAGGCGTGTCGAGCAACGCGAAGATGCGCTGCGTCGAGGCCATCGCGCGCTGGAACAGGTCGAACACGTCGCCGAGGCGCGTCAGCGGCCAGAGCAGCCGCTGCACCAGGAAGATCATCACGGAGTACTCACCGACTCCGAGCCTCCCATCCAGCGCGCGCATCCCTCCCGCCACCATCATCGCCGTGAAGCCGATGACGATCACCATGCGGATCAACGGTGAGAACGCGGAGGAGAGCGCGATCGCGCGCCGGTTCGCCTGACGGTAGCCGTCGCTCACGCGACGAATGCGCTCCGTCTCGCGCGCCTCCGCGGTGAAACTCTTGATCGTCGCGATGCCGCCGAGGTTGCCGGCGAGGTCGGCGTTGAGGTCGCCCACGGAGTCCCGTACGGACGCGTAGCGTGGCGCGAGCCGGCGCTGGAACACGACCGAACCCCAGAGGATGAACGGCATCGGCGCCATCCCCATCCACGCGATCTCCGGCGAGACGTAGAAGAACACCGCGCCGATGACGAGCACGGTCGTCGAGACCTGCAGGATCTCGTTCGCCCCCGTGTCCAGGAAGCGCTCCAGCTGGTTCACGTCGTCGTTCAGCACCGACATCAGCCCGCCCGTGCTCGCGTCCTCGAAGAACGCGAGCTCGAGGCCCTGCACGTGGCCGTAGGCCTCCAGGCGCAGCTCGTGCTCGATCGTCTGCGAGAGGTTCCGCCAGCCCACCCGGTAGAGGTACTCGAAGACGGACTCCAGGAGCCAGATCACCACCGTGAGCAGGGCCAGCGCGTAGTACTGCTGATGCAGGTCCACGATGCCCCAGCCGGCCAGCAGCGACTCCTCGCGCTCGACGACGACGTCCACTGCCATGCCGATGAGCAGCGGCGGCGCGAGGTCGAACAGCTTGTTGAGGATCGAGTAGGTGATCGCCGCGCGCACGCGCGAGCGATGACCCGCCGCGAAGCCTGCGAGGCGCTTCAAGGGGTCGAGGAGCCGGGTACCGCTCATCGCGGGAGTGTAGGTGGTTCCCACTCCCCGGCCCGGCTAGAATCTCGGCCCGTTTCCCGCGCCAGGCAGCGGGATCGCCGCGGCTCCGAGCGAGCTCGCCCCCCCTCCTCCATCCCAGGACCCCACGTGGAAGTCGCCGAGAACAACGTCCACGCTATCGACTACACCCACAC
>CAYGST010000027.1:10168-19456 GCA_964352415.1 uncultured Planctomycetaceae bacterium
ATCGAGTACACCCTGACCGACAGCGAAGGCGAGGTGCTCGACACCTCCGAGGGCCGCGGCCCGCTGGCCTACGTGCACGGCAAGGGTGGGATCATTCCCGGGCTCGAGGAAGCGCTCACCGGCAAGGCCGTCGGCGATGAGCTGAAGGTCGTCGTTCCCCCCGAGAAGGGCTATGGCCCGCGCAACAACCAGCTCCTCAACCGGGTCCCGAAGGAGGCCTTCGGCGGCAAGCTCGAGTTCGAGCTCGGACTGCAGTTCCCCGTTCAGGACCAGAACGGCCAGCCGCGCATGGTCACGATCGTTCACATCGAGGACGAGGCGATCCTCATCGACGCGAACCATCCCCTCGCCGGCGTCGAGCTGACCTTCGACGTGAAGATCGTCGAGATCCGCGAGGCCACCGTGGAGGAGCTCCAGCACGGACACTCCCACGGAGCCGGGGGACACCAGCACTGAGCCCTCCGCCCCCCCCGTCCGCGGATCCCCTCGAGTTCCGCCTGGAGCTGGTCGTCGAGGCGCCGGTCCAAGAGACCTTCCGCGCCTGCGACTCCGCCAAGCTGCAGATCTCGTGGGTGGGCTCGCTCGTTGCCGTCGAGATCGACCCCGGCGTCGTCTGGGGCCCCGGCGCCAGGTTCCGCCAGGTGCACGAGGAGTCGGGCATGCGCCAGGTCCTCGAGGGCGAACTGCTCGCCTACGAGCCGAACGAGCGCGTCCTGATGCGGCTGGTGCACAGCGACTTCACGATCATGAGCGAGCTGACCTTCGAGGCCCTCGGCGAGCGCTCGCGTGTCTCCCAGTGGACCCAGATCGAGCTTCAGAGCATGGCCCTGCGCCTCGCGCGCCCCATCGTGAAGGGCGCCGTCGGCAAGCGGATCTCCGAGGACATGGACCGCCTGAAGGCGCTCCTCGAGTCCAGCTGACTCCACACGAATGGAACAGGAAATCCAGGACGCGCGTCTTGCGAGATGAGCGCCGACCTGTAGCCTCCGACGCACCGCCCTGCGGACCCCGGTCCGCGCAGCCCCACCGAACACTCCGATGAACTGGTACGCAAACCCCATCTCAGACGTCTCCCAGGAGGTCCACGACCTCCTTTGAGCGGACTTGCGTGCCGGCGGCTTGTACCGCGCATCGGCCAAGAAGCCCGCTCGTTCGAGCGGGCTTCTCTCGTTTCGTTCCTTCCGAAGGACAGCCCGCTCCTCCGCCCTCGGGCGGAGCCCCGCTCTCGCCCGGCAGGAACGCCACGCCGCCACTCGCACCCAGGTCGTGACTCCTCTCTCCAAGCAACCCACCGACCTCTGGTCCCTCAGCCACGGTCACCGAACACGCTACGCGCTGGCCCTCCTCGTCATGGGGGTCGGCATCGCGTTCTCGTTCGGGATTCCGCTCGTCACGCAGGCCGTGATCGACGGTCCACTGAGCGAGAGCGGGCCCGTGAGCTCACAGCTGGAGGTCGCCTGGTCGACCGCGTGGCTGAGCTCCGTCAGCGAGCGCTTCGGCCTCGCGCGTGAAGGCCAGCTCGGTCTCGCCGCAGGGCTGATCCTCGCGCTCGCCACGCTCTCCGGCGCGTGCCTCTACCTCCGTGGGCGGCTGTCCGCCGTGGCCTCCGAGGGCATCGTCCTGCGCATCCGCGAGGCCGTCTTCGGTCACCTGGCCGAGCTCCCCTGCAGCTACCACGACGAGGCCGAGACGGGCGACCTCGTGCAGCGCTGCACGTCCGACGTCGAGACGCTGCGCGCGTTCCTCGCGACGCAGGTCGTGGAGATCGGTCGCGCGATCCTCCTGATCGGGATCTCCGCGCCCATCCTGTTCCAGCTCAACGTCCCGCTCGCGTGGCTCTCGTTCGCGTTGATGCCGATCATCGTCGGCTTCGCGTTCCTGTTCTTCCGCAAGATCCAGACGACCTTCCGGCGCATGGACGAGGCCGAGGGCCGCATGACGACGGTCCTTCAGGAGAACCTGACGGCCGTACGTGTGGTGCGCGCCTTCGCGCGGCAGGACTTCGAGGTGCAGAAGTTCGGCGAGCGCAACGCCGAGTTCCGTGACCTGCACACGCGCTTCATCCGGCTGCTCGGCGTGTACTGGTCGACGTCGGACCTCCTCTGCCTGGCGCAGATCGGGCTGGTGCTGATCGCCGGAGGCCTGTTCGCGTCGCGCGGCGAGCTGACCGTCGGGACCCTCGCCGCCTTCCTCGAGTACGAGATCATGACCCTCTGGCCCGTGCGCCAGCTCGGGCGCGTGCTCTCAGAGACAGGGAAGGCCGTGGTCTCGACCGGTCGTCTTCGAGAAGTCCTCGACGCCGAGCCCGAGTCGCACCTCGACCCCCGTCCCGGTGAGTCGCCCCCGCCGCTGCGTGGCGCGTTGCGTGTGCGTGACCTCACGTTCTCCTTCGGGGAAGGTGCGCCCGCTCTCGCGGGCATCGACTTCGATCTCGAAGCGGGCCAGACCCTGGCGCTCATCGGCCCGCCAGGCTCCGGCAAGACCGCGCTCGTGCAGCTCCTTCTGCGGCTCTACGATTACTCGGATGGCTCGATCCGCATCGATGGACACGAGCTCGGCGACCTGCCGCGCAGGCACGTCCGGTCCCACTTCGGCGTCGTGCTTCAGGAGCCCTTCCTGTACTCGAAGACGGTTCGCGCCAACCTCGCCCTCGGCTCCCCGAGCGCGAGCGAAGAAGAGCTGTTCGAGTCCGCGACGGCCGCGGCCATCCACGACGCGATCCTCGAGTTCGATGAAGGCTACGAGACCCTCGTCGGCGAACGGGGCGTCACGCTCTCGGGGGGGCAGCGGCAACGCCTCGCCATCGCGCGCGCGCTGCTGCTCGACTCCCCCATCCTCGTTCTCGACGACGCACTGTCCGCCGTCGACACCGAGACAGAGACGCGCATCCTCGACGCTCTGGAGCGCCGGCGCGGCAAGCGCACGACGATTCTCATCGCCCACCGGCTCTCGTCGGTGGTGCACGCCGACACGCTCCTCGTCCTCGACGGTGGACGCATCGTCCAGTCCGGTGCGCACGAGGAGCTCATCGCCCAGCCCGGCCCGTACCGCCGGCTCTGGGAGATCCAGGGCGCCCTGGAGGACGACCTCCGCTCCGACCTGTCCGCTGCCAGCGACACCACGCCCGCCCGATGAGCACCTCCATCCAACCGAACGACACGCACAGGACCGGCATCGACCTCGGTCTCTGGCGCAAGCTGTGGCGCTTCGCCATCCGCTACAAGCGATCCGTCTGGGCGCTGGGGTTGTTCGCGTTCAGCACGGGCTTCTTCGACGCCGCCTTGCCGTGGGTCACGAAGCGCCTGATCGACGACCTCGCCGATCCGGACACGCCGGTCGCGCTGGCCGAGTACGCGTGGCTGCACGGCGGCCTGAGCGTCGGGCTCGCGCTCTCGGTGCTCGGCTTCATCTGGATCGGCGGCTCCCTCAGGACGCGAGTCGGGCACGACATCCGCAGCGCCGGCTTCGACAACCTGCAGCAGCTGTCCTTCAGCTTCTACGACCACCGCCCGGTCGGCTGGTTGATGACGCGCATGACTTCGGACTGCGAGCGGCTGACCAACATCCTGGTCTGGGGCCTGCTCGACATGGTCTGGGGCTTCACGATCATGCTCGGGGTGGCCATCGCCATGCTCGTCGTCGACTGGCGGCTCGCGCTCCTGATCCTCGCTGTCGTCCCGCCCCTGGCTTGGATCTCGGCCTGGTTCCAGAAGCGCATCCTCGCCAGCTCGCGCGAGGTGCGCAAGACGAACTCGCGCCTCACCGCCGCCTACAACGAGAGCATCTCCGGCGTACGAACGTCGAAGGCGTTCGTGCGCGAAGCCCGGAGTCGTTCCGAGTTCGAGGAGATCACCGGCGAGATGAACCGCAGCTCGGTTCGCAACGCCCTGCAGTCGGCCCTGTACCTGCCGATCGTGCTGGTGCTCTCGAGCGTCGCGGTCGCACTGACCGTGCGCGTTGGGGGCCTGCGCGTCGCGGACGGCCTGCTCCCGCTGGGCACGCTGGTCATGTTCCTGAGCTACTGCCGGCTGTTCTTCGACCCCGTGCAGCAGCTCGCGCGCCTGTTCGCCGAGATGCAGATGGCGCAGGCAGCGGCCGAGCGCGTCCTCGGCCTGATCGAGGCCGAGCCGGAGATCCAGGACAGCGAGGACGTCCTCGCGCGGATCCGCAGCACCGAGCGCGCGGGCCCGCGTCCGGACGGTGTCGCGATCGACGGCCAACCCGAACGCATCGGCGAGATCGTGTTCCGCGGCGTCGGCTTCATCTACTCCGGCGGCCAGCGCGTCCTCGAGGGCTTCGATCTGAAGGTCGCCGCCGGAGAGACCATCGCGCTCGTCGGCCAGACCGGCGGCGGCAAGTCCACGATCCTCAGTCTGCTCTGTCGCTTCTACGAACCGACCGAGGGTCGGATCGAGATCGACGGCGTCGACTACCGCGAGCGGTCGCTGCACTGGCTCCAATCGAACCTGGGCATCGTGCTGCAGGCGCCGCAGCTGTTCAGCGGGAGCATCGCGGACAACATTCGCTACGGAGATCTCGCGGCCAGCGACACGCAGGTCGAGGCCGCCGCGCGGCTGGTGGGCGCTCACGCCTTCATCACGGAGCTCGAGGACGGCTATGGCAGCGAGGTCGGCGAAGGCGGTGGCAAGCTCTCGACTGGCCAGAAGCAGCTGCTGTCGTTCGCGCGAGCGCTCCTCGCCGACCCGCAGATCCTCGTCATGGACGAGGCGACGTCGTCGATCGACACGGAGACCGAGGGTCGCATCCAGGCTGCTCTCTCGCGCGTGCTCGAGGGCCGCACCAGCTTCGTCATCGCGCACCGACTCTCGACGATCCGCGGCGCCGATCGCATCCTCGTGATCGAGCGCGGACGGATCGTGGAGAGCGGCACGCACGGGGAGCTGCTCGCGCAGCGAGGGCGCTACCACGCGCTCTACACGCAGCAACGCCTGCGCGAGGAGGCGAGCGAGGACGCAACCTGGTCCGGACCGGCCGCCGACAACGCCTGATTCGTGGCGTGGCCTGGCGCGCGCGCCGGACGCGCGCCGCAGATGGAAGCGGCGCCCGCGCGAGTTCATCGCGCGGGCGCCGCTCCGTGTTCACGATCGTCCGCCCGACTGCGCTGCGTACGCCGCTGCCCAGACGCGCATGGCGTCAGTCGACCACGATGGCGAAGGTCAGGCCACCCGAGAGCGACTGGTTCTCCGTCATGGTCAGCTCGTGATCCTCCATGCTGTAGGCCTTCTCCGAGTGCATCTCGAGCGTGAGGTCGCCTTCGAGCGCGAGGGTGGAGAGGTGCCCGGCGGCCATGTCCCAGACGAGCTCGCCCGCGAGCTCGAACTCGAAGGTCTGCTCGTCCTCCTCGGTGCCGGTGGCGTCGCCTTCGTCGACCTCGGTCGAGGTCGTGATCGTCGTGCTGAGCTCGGACGCGATCTTGATCACGGCCAGACGCACGCCGCCCTCTTCGCGGATCTCGGCCAGCGTGGCTTCGATCTCGCCCGTCAGGTTGTCGTCGAACTGCTTGCCGTAGTCGCTGTCGTCCGCGCTCTCCTCCTCGTCCTCCTGCAGGACCTTGAGGCTGCCGGAGAGGTTGATCATCGAGACGAAGGCCGCGACGTTCACGTCCCAGGAGTCTCCGACCTCGACTGCGCCGTCAGGGAGGAACCCTGCGAGGTTCGCCTCCGCGTCGATGCCCTCGAGCAGATCGGTGTCCAGGTCCTCCGACTCCTCGCCGAAGGACGCCCCGTAGACCTCGTCGTCCTCATCCCAGCGGAACAGCACGACGCTGCCCTCGAGCTCGCTCTGGCCCTCGTTCTCGTCGACGTACTTCTCCCCCGCGGGGTCCGTCACGGTCTCGATGTAGAGCGTGCCGATCGTCTCGAAGGCTCGGCGGATGCCGACCACTCGTCCCTCGGTGACCTCGAAGCGGTCGGTGAACGCAATCGACTCGGACTCGGACATGTCGTAGCCGACAGCCGGGGACTCCTGGTCACCCACCGATTCCCCATCGAGCTCGACCTCGATCTCGGTCTGGTCGAGGTGGAGGGTGAAGACGCGCTCGAACACGAGCGAGATCTCCGAGCCGTCGGCGGGAGCGAACTCGAGAGTCACCGCGTCGGTTCGCAGCGAGGCGCCTGCGCCGCAGAGCGTGATAGCGAGGCCCAGTGTGAGGAGCTTCATGTTCGTATCAGGATTGGACAGGGGTCCGGGTCAGGCGGGAGTCAACGAGCGGTCCTGCGCTGCGACGACCGTCAGGGCCGACATGCGAATGATGTCCTCGACGTCGCAGCTGTGGGGCTGCAGCACCGAGACGGCGCGGTCGAGGCCGAGCATCAGCGGCCCGATCGTCTCCGCGTCGCCTAGCATGCGCAGCAGGTTGAAGCCGATGTTCGCCGCCTCGAGGTTGGGAAACACCAGCACGTTGGCGGCGCGCCCACCGAGTCGCGAGCTCGGGTACTGCTTCTGGAGCAGCGGATCGAGCGCCACGTCGACGCGCATCTCGCCGTCGACCAGGAGCTCGGGGTCCTCCTCCCGCGCGAGCGCGACCGCGCGCCGAACCATGTCGCTGCGCGGGTGCGGGCTCCCCCCGTAGCTCGAGAACGAGACCATCGCGATGACCGGGTCCTCCCCGAGCTTGCGAACGCCATCCGCCGCCAGCAGCGCGATCTCGGCCAGATCCTCCGCGCTCGGTTCGATGTTCACCGCCGTGTCCGTCATGAAGAGCGGACCGCGCTTGGTCGAGGTGATCGAGAGGCCACAGGCGAGGCGGAAGCCCTCGCGCAGGGGCAACACCTTCAGCACGGGCTGAATCGTCTTGCGGACGTGACGCGTCACGCCGCAGACCATCCCGTCGGCGAGGTCCTCGCGCAGCATCATCGATGCGAACCAGGTCGGGTCGCTGATCTGCTCGAGGGCCTCCTCGGCGGAGAGCTGGCCGCGGTGCGAGCGGATGCGCTGCAGCTCCTCCGACAGGCTGACCCGCCGGTGGTCCGTGCGCGGGTCCACGATCTCCATGCCATCGAGGATCAGGCCGAGCTCGTTCGCCTTGGCCCGGATCTCCTTCGCGCAGCCGACGAGGATCGGGTGACCGATGTGCTCGCGCACCACGGCGCGCGCGGCGCGCAGCGTGTTCACCTCGGCGCCCTCCGGATAGAGGATGCGCTGGGCGTTGCGACGCGCGCGCGCGACGACGCGCCGCATCAGGTCCCGCCCGGGACCGAGGCGCTCCATCACCTCACGCTCGTAGGCGGCGAGGTCGATGGTCTTACGCGCCACGCCGGAGTCGATCGCCGCCTTGGCAACCGCGCAGCAGACGCGGGCGAGCACGCGCTGGTCGAGCGGCTTGGGGATCAGGTACTCGGGTCCGAACTCGAGGTGATCGACGCCGTACGCGCGCGTCACCGAGATGGGAACCGGCTCCTTCGCCAGCTCGGCGAGGGCGCGCGTCGCCGCGTGCATCATCTCCTGGTTGATCGTCCGCGCCCGGACGTCCAGCGCGCCGCGGAACAGGAACGGGAACCCGAGGACGTTGTTCACCTGGTTCGGATGGTCCGACCGCCCGGTCGCCATGATCACGTCGGAGCGCGCCGCGAGCGCGTCTTCGTACGGGATTTCGGGGTCCGGGTTCGACATGGCGAGGACGACCGGGCGCGCGGCCATCGATCGCAGCATGTCCTTGGAGACGACGTTGCCGACCGAGACGCCGATGAACACGTCGGCGCCGGCCAGAGCGTCCGAGAGGTCGCGCGCGTCCGTCTCGACCGCGAACGGCTCCTTGTACTCGTTCATGCGCTCGGTGCGACCCTTGTAGATCACGCCCTTCGAGTCGCACATCATCAGGTTCTCGCGGCGGATGCCGAGGCTGATGACGTAGTTCGCGCACGCCACCGCGGCTGCGCCCGCGCCGTTCACGACCAAGCGCACGTCCTGCGGCTCCTTGCCCGCGATCTCGAGCGCGTTGACCAGCGCCGCGCCCGTGATGAGCGCCGTTCCGTGCTGGTCGTCGTGGAACACCGGGATGTCCAGCTCCTCCGACAGGCGCCGCTCGATCTCGAAGCAGCGCGGACTCGAGATGTCCTCGAGGTTGATCCCCGAGACGGTCGGCGCGATCGCCTTGACCGCCGCGATGATCTCCTCGGTGTCCTGCGTTCCGAGCTCGATGTCGAACACGTCGATGTCGGCGAAGCGCTTGAAGAGGACGGCCTTGCCCTCCATCACTGGCTTGCTGGCCTCGGGCCCGATGTTCCCCAGCCCGAGCACCGCCGAGCCGTCGGTGACGACAGCGACGAGATTCCCCTTGGCCGTGTAGTCGTAGACCTTGGAGACGTCCGCGGCGATCTCTCGACAGGGCTCTGCGACCCCGGGCGTGTAGGCCAGCGACAGATCGATCTGCGTCAGGCAGGGCTTCGTCGGGTTGACCTCGATCTTCCCGGGCCGGCCCTGCGAGTGGTAGTCCAGCGCCTCTTGCGATGTGGTGAGCTTTCCCATGTGCCGCGCATTCTGCCGTTCGCGGAGGCCGGGAGGTACCCGTCGCAGGGCGGACGGCGGCGAATTGCGGGCGGGAGCGCCACGGACTTCAGGGCAGGTAGCGCGTCAGGGCCCCGGAGAGCTGGACACAGGCCCAGCCGGGCAGGCGCGCCCAGGTCCGTCGGAGGACCTCCGTGCGCGGATTCGAAGGGTTGAAGCTCGGCAGCTCCTGTGTACCGACGAGACCGTACGCGTAGTGCAAGGGCGTCGGCCGGAAGCCCTGGTTCGTCTTGAACTTCACGGCACCCGCGTCTCTGCGCGACCGGCCGAGGTCGAACACCTTCAGGCCGCGACCGAGCGCCCAGCGCTGCAGCTCGGCGATCATGAAGCTCGTCGTCGCATAGGCCCGATTCGCCTGGGGCGCGGTCCCGATGTAGTACATGCGCAGGGCCGCGCCGTCGACGAACGACAGGCTGACCGCCAGGGTCTCGTCGCCGCGCCGCGCGCGGTGCAGTACGACCTCCGGTCCGAGCTCCTCCTGCAGCGCACGGAACCACGCCACCGGGAGCCCAGGCGAGCCGAGTCGCTGCTTGCTGGCGTGGAACAGCGCGGCGAGCTCGTCCACGTACCACGGCCCCTCGTCGAGCACGAGCCCGTGGGCGTCCGTGGCGCGTCGCACCAGCCGCCGCTCGTCCTTCTTCATCCCCGCGAGGACCTCCTCCCACGAGTCGGGGATCGCTTTCTCGAAGGTGACGTACAGGTCCGAGGCCACGAGCCCCGGATGATCGAGCGGGTCGCGGCAGCGCAGCTCGAGCCGCCCGA
>CAYGST010000028.1:0-19228 GCA_964352415.1 uncultured Planctomycetaceae bacterium
GCTGAGGAGCCCTCGTGCGATCCTTTGTTCGCGGGCTTCGGGTGCGCGTTGGTCGCGGGCTTCGAGAGGTACACGCGCGGCCTCTTGGGCCTCGACTGGCCGGAGCGCACCTACAACTTCAGCGGCTCCGGCACGTTCGGCAAGTGGAAGCGCTCCGGCGAGGGGCAAGGCGCCTTCGCGGGCTGGCTGGACACGGTGCCGGCGCTCGCGACCGCGATGGGCGAGAACCCCGACCTGCGTGTGTTCGTCGCGAACGGCTGGTACGACATCGCGACGACGGTGCTCGCCGCCGAGTACAACCTCTCGCGCCCGGGCATCGACGCCGCGCGCGTCACGGTCCGCAACTACGACGCGGGCCACATGATGTACGTCCACCAGCCGAGCCTCGAACGGCTCGCCGAGGACCTGCGCGCGTTCTACGCGCCTGCTCGCTAGTTCACCACTCGCTTCACACTCCCCTCTCCGCCCAGACGGTCATGGACATCGTTCGCCTCATCATCGCCATCCTCCTTCCCCCGCTCGGCGTCTTCCTGCAGGTGGGGATCGGACCACAGTTCTGGATCAACTTGCTCCTCACCCTGTGCGGCTATCTGCCCGGCATCATCCACGCGGTGTGGATCATCGCGAAGAGCTGAGCGCTGGCCCGGCTGCTCGAACGTCGCCACCCGTGATGGACGACACCACCGAAGACTCCCGAGCGATGGAAGGCCCGGACACAGCCTCGCGCAGCAGTGAGTTGCCCCTGAGCGATGAGCGCGAGTCGCTGCGCGGCGCCCTCGAGGCGGCGCTCGGCGTCCCGTTCACGAAGGGCAACCACGTCCAGCGCCTGCTCAACGGCGACGAGATCTTCCCCGCGATGCTAACGGCCGTTCGGAGCGCACGTCGCTCCGTGCGCTTCCTGACGTTCATCTACTGGGACGGGGAGATCGCCGAGCAGTTCGCCGACGCGCTCGCGGAGCGCGCGCGCGCCGGTGTGCGCGTCGAGGCGCTTTTGGACGACGTGGGCTCCTGGCCGATGCCGCAGGAGCTCGTCGAGCGTATGACGAACGCGGGCGTCGAGCTCCGGCGCTTTCGTCCGCTGCGCCGCCTTCGAATCGGCCGCATCAACCATCGCACGCACCGCAAGGTGCTCGTCTGCGACGAACGCGTAGGCTTCACCGGTGGCGTCGGCATCGCCACGCCCTGGACGGGCTCGGCCGAGACTCCGGCAGACTGGCGCGAGACGCACTTCGAAGTGCGCGGCCCGGCCGTTCGTGGCCTGGAAGCGGCCTTCTTCGACAACTGGAAGGAGGCGGGCGGTAGTCTCTCCCTCGAGGAGTCCTCTGGCGAAGTTCCTGAGTCAGGCGGCACCTCCGACGTGCAGGTGCTGTGCTCCAACGGTCGCGTGGCCTCTCCCGAGGTTCAGGTGGCGCTCGAGGTGCTGCTTCGCCGGGCCGAGCGCCGACTCCGCATCGAGACGGCCTACTTCGTCCCCGACGAGGCGTTCACGAAGGGCCTCGTCGACGCGGCTGCACGGGGCGTACGCGTCGAGATCATGCTTCCGGGGACGCACACCGATCAGCGGCTCTGCAACCTCGCCGGGCGAACGGCGTTCGCCCCGCTCCTCGACGCAGGCGTCGAGCTCCTGCGCTACGAACGCACCATGCTGCACGCCAAGGTCCTGACGATGGATGGCCACCTCGCCTTCGTCGGCTCCCCCAACATGAACCAGCGCTCGTCGCGCCGCGACGACGAGGTCGCCATGGTCGTGCTCGACCCGGCGCTGGTCGCCGTGCTCGATCGGGACTTCGACGAGGACGCTCGTCACGCCGAGCGCATCGACCCCGAGCGCTGGCCGAAGCGCGGCGCCATCGCCCGGACGCGCGAGTGGTTCGCGTCCTTCCTGCGCTCTGAGCTCTGAGGCGGATCGGACGAGCCGCGCCTACGCGCGCCCGCAGAGCTCCCGGTAGTTGCACTGGCCGCACTCGCGCGAGCCCTCGTCGACCATCGGGAAGGCTGCCGGGTCGCCAGCGCTCTGGCCAGCGTCGAAGTGCACCGCGCGCATCTCGGAGAGCGACGCTTCGATGCGCGCGAGAATCGGCTGCAGCTCCTCCTCGGTGTGGCGCATCGACTTCAGCTCGCCGGTGGTGAGGTAGGCATCGACGCAGGTGACCTGCTCGGGCCGCACGCCCCAGGTCTCCATGGCGTAGAGCGTGTAGACCGCGAGCTGGAACTCGTCCTGCTCGCGCGGGCTGCCGGACTTCCAGTCGTAGACGTAGTACTCGTCGCCCTTCTTGAAGGCGAAGTCGGGGATCGCGAAGACCTTCGTCCCGAAGAGGTCGATCGTCGGCAGGTCCTTCACGTGCCGGGCGCCGGGCGCGCGGCCCTCGACGCAGACGAGCTCCTCCGGGGCGAGCTCGCGCAGCGCGGCGAGGTCGGGCGAGGTCATGAAGTACTTGCCGCCGGCCTGCAGGCGCTCGACGTAGCGCTTGCCGTAGTCCCCCGCAGCAGAGGTCGACTCGTCGACGTTCGGTTCGGCGTAATGGTGCTCGGCGAGGTGCACGCTCTGGCCCGGGCGCGAGCGCCAGAGGCCCTCGCCGTCGCGGGACTCCCTGTAGCCCTTCCGAAGGAGCTTTACGGCGAAGCCGACGAGCTCGTCCTCGGTCATGTCGCGCCCCTCCGAACGGCGGTCGAAGTACTCCGCGATGGCCTGGTGCAGCACGTCGCCCGTCAGCATGGGCATGCGCGTCATCTTCTTCAGGCGCCAGGCCACCGTGCGCTCCTTCGGCGAGTCGCGCGACCAGCCGTCCCACGAGAAGTAGTAGTCGTTGTAGTAGCGCCGCTTGCAGGACGCGAAGGTCCCCGAGCGGGAGACGGACCAGGACAGCTCGTGTTCGAAGGCCATGCGCCCAGCCTAGCGCGTGGCAGGCGGCGTTCCACCCCGGGCGGCGAGGGCGCCGCGAGCTCGCCGCGTGAGCCTTCAGCCCAGCAGCACCTCGACCGTGAGCACGCCGAGGTAGGTCCCCGCCGCCGTCCCCAGCGCGCCGACCAGGATCGACGGCAGCACGAGGTCCGGACGTCCCAGACTGCGCGCAACGGCGAGCGCCGTCGTTCCGCCGCCGACGTTGGCCTGCGACGCGCAGGAGGCGGCCACCGGGTCCACGCGTCCGAGCGCGGCGGCGCCGTAGACGAACAGTCCGTGGATCACGAGCACGACGCACACGAACAAAAAGATCGTCGTTCCGAGCGAGCCGATGCTGCGCAGCGCCTCGATGTCGCAGAGCGCGCCGATGACCGCGAGGAACAGCAGCACCGAGAACATGCCGAGCAGGCGCGCGCCCCGCAGGCGGGCGATGATGGGGAGCTGCGCGAGCACGAGCGCGAGCGTCGTCAGGATCAGGATCGAAGGGAGCTCGACGCCGGTCTGCGCTGCGAGCCACGCCACCGAGGCCTCGGAGAGCACGACCGCGCCGCAGCCCAGGGCGAAGAGCCAGGCCAGATCCACCGGGTGGACCGACTCGGTGTCGTCCGCGATGCCGAGGTCGACTTCCTTCCCGGCGAGGAGCGCTCCCTCCGGCGCAGCGGCTGCGGCCGCGCGCTTCGCGGCGCCGGGCCAGCGGCGGCCGAGGAGCCGCGGCACGAGCAGGTTGACCGACATCCAGACCGCCGTCATCAGACTGTCGACGGCGGCGGCACCGGCGTAGAGCACGCCCTCTTCCATCACGCCGTATTCGAGCGCGATCGCGTTGAAGTTGACGCTGCCGCCGGTGTACGTCCCGACGAACATGCCGCCGAACGCGCCGTAGAGCTCGCCGAACGCCGTCTCGCCGTCGACCACGTACATCCCCACGAGGACGCCCACTGTCGTGCCCAGCGCCCCGATGACGAACAGGCCGAGCATCGTCGATCCGGCGCCGAGGACGTCCTTGAGCCGCACGCCCAGCAGCAGCCAGAAGATCGACAGCGGCGCGACGAAGCCGAAGATCCCCGTGTAGACGGGGATCTCGTCCGAGTAGGTCGGGATGACGCCGACGTTCGCGAGGATCGCAGCGACCACGATCACGACCAGCGCCGTGCCGAGGTGGCGCAGCGGCGTCACGCGGCAGAGCCACTCCGACACCGCAACCGCCAGCGCGAGCACCGCGAGGACGTAGAGAGGAGCGTCCGCCATGCGCCCTACACTAGCAGTCCGAACCGCGAGCCCGGTAACCCCGAGCCGCGATCAACGCGCGAACGCCGCGAGGCCCGGTCGCCAGCGACGACCGGGCCTCGCGCTGCGACCGGGGCCGCGCTCCTCGACTCAGTCGGGCTTCGAGTAGATCTCGCTGCCCGCCTTCTGGAACTCGCCGGCCTTCTCGGCCATGCCCTTCTCCAGCGCCGCTTCCGCCTCGAGGCCCTGCTGGGCCGCGTACTCGCGCACGTCCTCGGTGATCTTCATCGAGCAGAAGTGCGGTCCGCACATCGAGCAGAAGTGCGCCGTCTTGGCGCCCTCGGCCGGGAGCGTCTCGTCGTGGTACTCGCGCGCCGTCTCCGGGTCGAGCGAGAGGTTGAACTGGTCCTCCCAGCGGAACTCGAAGCGCGCTGAGGACAGCGCGTCGTCGCGCTTCTGCGCCTCCTTGTCGCCGCGGGCCAAGTCGGCCGCGTGCGCCGCGATCTTGTAGGCGATCACGCCGGCCTTGACGTCGTCCGCGTTCGGGAGACCGAGGTGCTCCTTGGGCGTCACGTAGCAGAGCATCGCCGTGCCGTACCAGCCGATCTGGGCCGCGCCGATGGCCGAGGTGATGTGGTCGTAGCCGGGCGCGATGTCCGTCACGAGCGGGCCGAGCGTGTAGAACGGCGCGTCCTTGCAGAGCTTCGACTGCAGCTCGACGTTCTCCTTGATCTTGTTCATCGGCACGTGGCCGGGGCCCTCGATCATCGTCTGGACGTCGTGCTTCCAGGCGATCTCGGTCAGCTCTCCGAGCGTCTCGAGCTCGCCGAACTGCGCCTCGTCGTTCGCGTCGTAGATCGAGCCGGGGCGCAGGCCGTCCCCGAGGCTGAAGGACACGTCGTACTCCTTCATCAGCTCGCAGATCTGTTCGAAGTGCGTGTAGAGGAAGTTCTCCTTGTGGTGCGAGAGGCACCACTTGGCCAGGATCGAGCCGCCGCGCGACACGATGCCCGTCTTGCGCTTCGCCGTCATCGGCACGTAGCGCAGCAGCACGCCCGCGTGGATCGTGAAGTAGTCCACGCCCTGCTCGGCCTGCTCGCGCAGCGTCTCGAGGTACAGCTCGATCGTGAGGTCCTCGATCTTGCCGCCCACCTTCTCGAGGCACTGGTAGATCGGCACCGTCCCGATCGGGACCGACGAGTTGCGCACGATCCACTCGCGCGTCTCGTGGATGTCGTCCCCGGTGGAGAGGTCCATGACGTTGTCCGCGCCCCAGCGCGTCGACCACTGGAGCTTCTGCACCTCTTCCTCGATGCTCGAGCTGACGGCGCTGTTGCCGATGTTCGAGTTGATCTTCACCTTGAAGTTCTTCCCGATGATCATCGGCTCGATCTCGGGGTGGTTGATGTTCGCCGGGATGATCGCGCGGCCCGCAGCGACTTCCTCACGCACGAACTCCTGCGTGCAGTGCTCGCGCACCGCGATGTAGGCCATCTCCTCGGTGACGATCCCCTGGCGCGCGTAGTGCATCTGGCTGAAGTTGCCGTCCGCGGTCAGCTTGCGCTTGGCGATCCACTCCGCCCGCAGCTTCGGCACGCCTTCGCGCGGGTCGCAGCCCTGCGGACCGGTCGCGTCGTAGACGTCGAGATAGCCGTTGTCACCGGTCAGATGGATGCGGCGCTGCGGGACCCGCAGCGTGAAGCCGTTGTGCAGGGCCTCTTGGTAGACCTTCTCCGAGCTCGGGAAGCTCTCCTCGAGCGGACGGTCCTTGGTCGGGTTGGCGGCGAGCTTGAGGGACGCGGCGGTCCCGGGGTCCTTGACGGTCATGTCGATCTCGAGGCGCTTTCCTACGCCGGTATGAGCCGGATCAGGTTCGAGGGGTGCTTCTCAGACGCCGCGCGGCGTCGCCCCCAGCGGTCGCGGTCGCCGCGCCTTCGAGTTCGACTCGGACGCGGCCAGCACGAGCTGCGCAGTCTACGACTTTCCGGACTCGACTTCCGGCGGCGACGCCCCGTTCTGCTCCGCGGTCCCGTCCTCGAGCTGACCGATGACGGCCAGGGGCTCGATCTCCCCGACGAGCGCCAGACGCGTCGCGTCCCGCACCTCCATCTCGCCCGCGCGGCCCCAGCCCAACCTGCGCAGCCGCAGGACGGCGGTGTTCAGCTCACCCCCGAGGAGCATGCCGATGCAGATCAGGTAGCACCACAGGAGCAGGACGATGACGACCGCGAGCGCGCCATAGGTCGCGCTGTAGTTGCCCCAGTTGCGCTCCATCCAGCGCCCGAGCGCGAACGAGAGCCCTACCCACAGCCCGACGGTCAGCAGCGCCCCGGGCACCAGCGCGCGAAAGCGGAGCGGCACGTCCGGTCCGGCCCGGTGGAAGAACAGCACGGCCATGAACAGCACGGCCACGCCGGTCGCCGTGTTGAAGTAGGACCAGGCGATGCGCACGCCCTGGTCGAGACCGTAGTAGTCGACGACGAACTCCGACAGCGCCTGCGAGAGCGGGAGCAACGCGAGCGACAGGATCCAGACCAGCAGGAAGCCGAAGGTCAGGAGCAGCGAGAGCGAGTTCCGCACCCACCAGCCCCGTGGCGTCGCCTCGTAGATCCTCGAGAGCGCGCGCATCGCCGTGCGCGTCGCGCCGCTCGCGGACCAGACGATCGTGACGAAGCCGACCGTCAGGAGCCCGCCCTGCGGCTTGCCGACGATGTCCTTGACGAGCTTCACCACCGACTGCGCCGCTTCAGGCGGCAGCGTGGAGCGCACGACCTCGTTCACCTCGTCCACGACGGACTCCGGCGTGAGCCCCCCGAGCGCGCCGACGATGGGCGCGAGGCGCATCTCGAGCCCCATGCCGTAGAGCTCCACCGCCTCGGGCGGCACCCACCACTCGAGGACCACGTACATCCACTCGAAGAACTCCGCGCTGACCTTCCCGCTCCACTCCTCGATCGGAATCATGCCCACCAGCGAGACGAGCGTGAGCAGCGCAGGCGGGAGCGACAGGAACAGGAAGAAGGCGCTGCCCGCCGCGTTCAGGAACAGGTCGTGCTCACCGATGGCCTTGAGCACGTCGAGCGGCGGCGAGATCAGCCGTCGCACCAGGGGCGGGAGCGTGGGGAGCTTCATGACGTTGCGAGCGAACCGGGTTCTACGCCTCCGGATCGAAGCTGTCGAGTTCGAGCACGCGCCAGAGCGTCCAGCTCGCCACGCTGCGCAGCGGCGCCCAGGCCTCGGCGCGCTCTGCGAGCGCACTGGGCGCGGGACGATCCGCGAGCCCGTCCAGACGTCGCAGCCCCTCCTGCAGGCCGAGATCGTCGGGCGCCATCACGTCCAGGCGACCGAGCTTGAACATCAGAAACATCTGCGCGGTCCAGCGACCGATCCCGCGCACCTGCACGAGCTCCTCGATCACTGCCTCGTCGTCGCGGCGACCGATCGACGGGAGCCGCAGCCGGCCGTCGTCCACGCGCTCGGCCAGGTCGTGCAGCGCGAGCGTCTTGTTGCCCGAGATCCCCGCGGCCCGCAGCGTCTCGGGAGCGAGAGCGAGCAGCTCGGGCGCGCGCGGGAATCGCCCGCGTTCACCGAGCGCCGACGCGCGGCGCCAGATCGTCTGCGCGGCCTTCGTGCTGAGCTGCTGGAACACGATCGCGCGCGCCAGCGCCTCGTAGTGCGTGTGCCGTCCGTGGGGCCCTTCGCTCGGGAAGTCCGGGAGCGGCGGGACGCGGCGCAGCGCCGCCGCCAGCAGCGGATCGCGCGCGCGCAGCTCGCGCAGCGCGCGGGCCGGGACCTTCACGAGCCGCTGCCGCGCCGCGGCTGCGACGTCACGCGCAGGCGCTCGAGCGCGGTGCGCACGCGCTTCGTCTCCACGCCGGCGAACAGCTGCTCGATCGCAGCGACCGACTCCTTCGACAGCTTGCGGCGAGCCAGCCGCTCGAGCAGCTCCAGACGCGCGAGCGCGTCGGGCTCGCGCTGGATACGCTCCAGCAGGTACGGGGCGTGCGGACCGTGGTCGAAGGCGCCGTAGGCCCGCCGCCGCAGGAACGGCTCCGCGTCGTTACGGCCAACGTCGCGGTACACGTCGAGCGCCGCGACCAGGCCCTTGCGCGCCTCCACCTCGAGCGCGTCCAGCGCCCGCCAGCGCTGCGCCGGCGTGCCCTCCCGCGCCTGGCGCGCCCACATCGCGAGCGGCTTCTGCAGGTCGGTAGCGCACAGCACGGCGCACGGCGCATCGAACACGAAGTCGCGCAACGTCCCTACCAGTGGCAGGAGAAACTCCTCCTCCGCGTCGTCGATCCGCAGCGTCTCGCGCGTGATCCCGCGCTCGTCGTGCAGCTCGACCTCGACCTTCACGTCGAACAGCGGGACGAGCTCGGAGGTCCGCTGCGTCTGACGCACACGCAGGACGAGCTCGCGCCCGCTTTGGCCATCGCGTTCGCGCAGCCGCACCTCGTACTGCGGGTGGCCGCCGGCCTCGACCCACTGCTCGAGGAAGCCCTCGACGTTCCGCCCGGTCGCGTCGAACAGCGCCCGCGCGAAGTCCTCGGTCTGCACCAGGTCGTCCGCGTGCCGCTCGAGGTACAGCGTCACGCCGCGCCAGAAGGCAGCGCTGCCGACCTCGCGCTCCAGCATCGCCAGCACCCACGGCCCCTTGACGTACTCGTGGGAGCAGCGCCCGTCGGTGACCTGGGTGCGCCAGTCCTCCGAGAGCGGGCGGCGCGTCGCCTCGCCCCGTCGCAGGTACTGATTGCGGTAGCGCTCCATCCGCAGCGCCTGCAGGTCCTCGCCGAGCACCTGGCCCTCCCAGAGCACTTCGAGGTAGGACGCCCAGGCCTCGTTCAACCACAGGTGGCTCCAGCCGAAGCAGGTGACCAGATCGCCGAACCACTGGTGGGCCAGTTCGTGCGCAACGAGCAGCCGCGTCTCGCCGTCGAGCTCTGCCTCGGCGTCCGCCGTGCAGATGACGTAGTCGTTCTGGATCGTGAGGCTCGCGTTCTCCATCCCGCCCCCGACGAAGTCGGCGACGGCGACCTGCGCGTACTTCGGGTACGGATACGGAACGCCGAGGAGCTCGCTGAACCAGTCGAGCATGGCCGGCGTCTCGCCGAACGCGCGGCGCGCCTTCGCTTCGCCCGAGCCGGGGCCGACCCAGTACTCGACGGGTATGCCGTTCCAGTCGTCGGTGTAGAGCTCCCAGGCGCCCCCCGCCACCGCGATCAGGTAGGTCGGGATGCGCTCTTCGAGGCGCCAGCGGTGCGTGCGGTCGCCGTCCTCGTGCTCGACCACGCCCTGCAGCAGACCGTTGGAGAGCGTGATCAGGTCGCCGGGCGCGCGCAAGTCGGCGCTGACGGTCGCCCGGTCGTTCGGGAAGTCCCAGATCGGCAACCAGTAGCGGTGATCCTCGTTCTGTCCCTGGGTCCAGAACTGCGGCGCCGGCCCTTCCGCGTCCTTCGACGTCTCGCGGAAGTACAAGCCGCGCTCGGGGCTCGCCGAGTACGTCACCGTCAGCGCGATCTCGTCCCCGAACTCGAGCGGCTGCGCCAGCTGAACGACGAGCACGGGCTCGGTGAGGACGAAGTCGAGCGCGCGACCGTCTCCGTCGTGAACCGCTTCGATGGCGAGGCCGCGCGCGTGCAGCCGGAGCTCGCGGGTGTCCTCCCGCAGACCGCGCAGCATGCTCGTGACGTCCCCCGTCACCGTGCTCGCCGTGACGTCGAAGTCGACGTCGATGTGCACGTGCAGGAGGTCCGCGTCTCGGTCCCAGCCGTTGTGCTCGAGCGTGTCCGCGCGCAGCGGCCGAACCGGTTCGATGGACGCGACGCCGCGCGGCGCGCTGCAGCTCGCCACGAGCGCGAGGAACAGCCCGCAGGAGCAGGCGACGGAAGGACGCAGGGCGTGGGGAGCGGCGGACACGGGCGCAGAGGAGATCCAGAGGGTCTGAGGGGGCCCAAGCCTACGGAACCACCCCCTCCAGCGCCCGTTCGCCCTGCGCCTGGACGGCAACGCTCGCCCTTGCCGCCGTGCACGGTGCCCGCCAGGGGCCCGCCCGTGGCGCCGTTCGGAGAGTCATGCGCAAGCGATTTGTCGCCCTCGGCGAGATTCGCCCGCGATCCGCAGGGTTGTCAAAGGCAGCCGTTGAATCCCCTCGGCCATCCGCAGAGAATTCGACCCTCGCAGGCGCCTCCATTCGGCGCCGCTCGTTGGAATTCCCCACGCCCCCTCCCTGGACGACGCCGCGCAGGACTCTCGATCCGCGCGCCCTCCCCCATGGCCAAGAAGACTGCGAAGAAGCGCAAGCGGCGCTCGGACGAAGAGCTGATCCATGACTTGCAGGAAAAGCTGCGCGAAGTGAAGGATCGACAGTCCGCGAAAGAAGCGATGCGATCGCCATCGATGAAAGCAGCCGTCCGCGCCCTCACCGCGCTCGATCGCGCCCTCGAGGTCGCCTCAGAAGAGGGCGACACACCGCTGCGCCACTCGCTCGCGGACAGCCGCCGTCCCCTGGCGGAAGCGCTGGAGAAGCGCGGCTTCAAGGTTCCGAAGGCCAACCTGCCGCGCGGCAGACGCCCGAAGGGCGAGTAGCTCCCGGCGAGCTGCGCGCCGCGCGAGCGCCGGACGACCCCTGCCATGAGCGCCTTTCGCCTGCTGCGCGAGCTCGATCCGCGTTGCCTCGGCTACACGGGATACATCGACGAGCGCAGCGCGCGCTGGTTCGTGGGAGACAGCTTGGCGGCCCGCTTCGCCCGCGCGCTGGGAGCGCGCCGAGCGGTCGCGATGAAGGAGGTCGTCGAGTCCTTCGAGTTCTTCGCCGCGGTTCGCAAGGACGCGCGCGCCGCAGACCTCGTCGACCTGTGCGCAGGACACGGGCTCGTTGGCGCCCTGTTCGCGCTCCACGAACGCCGGGTCGAAGCGGTGCACCTCGTGGACCGCAATCCGCCCGCGAGCCGCGCCGCCGTGCTCGCCGCCGCAGCCGAGGTCGGACCCTGGACCGCGGCGAAGTTCACGCTCCACGACCGGCAGCTGAAGCGCGCGGCGCCCGACCTTCCGCTGGGCGCCGCCGTCGTGGCCGTGCACGCCTGCGGCGAGCGCACCGATCGGGCCATCGACATCGGCCTGGCGCTGGGCGGGCCGATCGCGGTGATGCCGTGCTGCCACTCCAAGCGCCGCTGCCCCAGCTCGCCGGCGCTCGCGCGCGAGCTCGGCCACGAGCTCGCCATCGACGTCGACCGCACCTACCGCATGGAGGCCGCCGGCTACAACGTGCGCTGGACGGACGTGGCGGAAGAGATCACCCCGAAGAACCGCATCCTGGTCGGGCGCCGTCGCAGCCATCGGAGCCTGAGTGAGAGTTGAACGAAGTGGGCGTCCTAGGTCGCCCACTTCGTTCAACTCTCACTCGGGTTCCGATGGCTGTTCCGATGGCAGCGACGGCGCGAGCGCTGCGGTGGTCAGCGTGCGCGGCACGAGCTCCTTGATCGGCTCGCCGGTCTCCGGGTCGAGCGTCGGGAGCTCGAGTTCGCCGTCCGCCTGCGTCGCCTTCGGCTTCGGTGAGCCGCTCGCCTCCGGCACGATGTCGTCGACCTCGTCGAGCTCGACCGACACCTGGCGCGAGACGCCCTTGGTCTGCATCGTCACGCCGTACAGGCTCTCGCAGCGCGCCATCGAGCCCTTGTTGTGCGTCACGACGATGAACTGCGTCGTCTCGCGGAACTGGTCCAGCATGACGAGGAAGCGCTGGATGTTCGCGTCGTCGAGCGCCGCGTCCACCTCGTCGAGCACGCAGAACGGGCTCGGTCGGGCTTCGAACACGGCGAACAGCAGCGCGAGCGCGGTCATCGTCCGCTGGCCGCCGGAGAGCAGTCCGATCGGGAGCATCTCGCGGCCCGGCGGGCGCGCCGAGATCTCGACGCCCGCCTCGAGCACCGGCTCGCCCTCGGCCAGCTTGACGTCCGCCTTTCCGCCGCCGAACAGCTGACGGAAGATGCGCTGGAAGTTCGTCCGGACCTCGTCGAAGGTCTTCACGAACAGGCGCTCGCTCTCCTCTTCGATCTTCTTGAGCGTGTCGCCGAGTGTCTTGCGCGCCTGGGTCAGATCGCCGATCTGAGTCTCGAGGAACTCGAGGCGGCCACCGACCTCCTCCAGCTCGCCGAGCGCCTCCATGTTCACCGGGCCCATGCGGTCGAGCTGCGATTTGAGCTCGCGCACCTCCTTGTCGAGGCTCGCGAGCGACGCCTTCTCGCGCAGCTCCTCTTCGGGCTCGAAGTCCTCGAGCATCGACTGAACCTCGAGGCCGAGCTCCTCCTCCGCTCGTCGCGTGACCTCGTCCTTCGCGAGCGCGATGCGCTGCTCATCGAGGCGCAGGTTCGAGAGGTCGTCCGAGCGCATCTCGAGCAGCCGCGTCACGGCGTCGCGCTCGCGTCGCTGCGCGTCGAGCTGGCCTTCGGCCTCAGTCGCTCGTTGGCGCAGGCTCGCGACGGTCTCCGAGAAGCTGTCGCGCTCCACGCGCAGCGCTTCCGTCTTCACGGCGAGCTCCTCGCTCTCTTCGGACCCCATGCGAGCGCTCCCGCCCGCCTCGTCGGAGAGGCGCCGCGCGCGCTCGAGCTCACCCGAGCTGTCGCGAACGCTGCGCGTCAGGTCCTCGATGCGGCGCGTGAGCCCCGTGATCTGCTCCTCGACGCGCGTCAGCTCGACGCGCGAGCGACCTTCGGCCTCGCTCAGCTCCTCGCGGCGTGACTCCAGCTCGACCCGACGGGACTCGAGCTCCGCCAGCGCGCGCTCCTCGCGACCATAGCGCGCTTCGGCCTCCTCGACGCGGCGGTGCGCCGCCTCGAGATCGCGCGCGAGCTGCTCACGCTCCGCGCGGGCAGTCTCGTGCTCACGCTCGAGCTGTTCGAGCGCTGCGCCCAGATCGCGCACGCGCGCCTGCGCCGTCTGCTCGCCCGACTGGGCCTGGGTCAAGCGCTGACGGCACTCGTCACGCCTCGCCGTCGCCTCGGACAGCTGAAGCTCGAGGGCCTTGCGCTCCTCCTGGGACCGCGCGAGGCCGGACACGGCGAGGGCGAGCTCGCCCTCGAGCGCTTCGACCTCGGCGCTGAGCTCCGCGGCGCTCGAGCGGCGTCCGATCGCGCCCTGCGCGAGGGTTCGCTCGCCCGCCACGAGGCCGCCGGCGTCGACCAGCTCTCCGCTCGGCGTGACGCAGCGCGCCCCGCCGGCGCGGCGCACGACCTCGAAGGCCGTCTCGAGATCCCGTACGAGGAGCACATCGCGGCAGAGCGCGTCGGCGATCGGCGCGACCTCGTCGCTGCTCTCGACGTGCACGCGCAGCGGTCCGAGCACGCGCCCGCCCAGCCCGGAGAGGTCCGCGAGCGGTCCGCGCTGCCCCACCTGGCCGAGGCCGCCGAGGACGGAGAGCGCGGCCTGGCCGCCCGTGCGCTCGCGCAGCCACTGCGCGACGCCGTGAGCGGCAGAGGTGTCCTTGAGAACGAGCGCGTGCACGCGGTCCCCGAGGACCGCGTCGAGCGCCCGCGCGTACTGCGTGCCCGTCGAGAGGTGATCGGCGAGCAGCCCTGCCAGCGCCACGACTTCGCAGGGACCCGCGTCGCGTTCGACCGCCTCGAGCACCGCCCGCGCGCCCTCGCCGAGGTCGGCCAGCTCCAGCTCGCGGTCGAGCAGCGACTCGATCTGACTGCTGCGACGCGCCACCTCGAGCTCGAGGCGGTTGCGCTCCGCTTCGCGGCCGCTGACGTCGGCTACCGCGGCGTCGAGCTGTTCGCGAAGCTCCGTACGCTGCGTCTCGGCGCGAGTCAGCTCACCCTCGGCATGCGCGAGGGTCGCAACCGCGCGCTCCTCGTCGTGCTCGACCGTGGCGAGCTGCCTACGCGAGTCCTCGAGCCGCTCGGCGACGCGCGCGGTGCGCTCGTCCGCCGGGGTCTGCGCGTCCTCGAGGTGCAGGATCGAGTTGCGCGCGGAGGTCTGTTCGTTGAGCTCGCGCAGGAGCAGGGTGTTCTGCTCCTCCACGCCGCGCTGGAAGTCGGCGTAGCTCCGGTTCAGCTCCTCGCGCTCCTCGCGGCGGCGGCTGGCCTCGCCGCGGACGCCCTCCACCTCTTGCTCGAGCGAGGCGCGCTGCTCGTTCAGGACGGTCAGCTCCTGCTCGCGCTCGGCCAGCTGCGAGGTCAGGTCCTCGGCGCGCTGCGCCTCCTCGGAGGCGATGTGCGACCAGCTCTGAACCCGCTCGAGCAGCTGGGTCCGACGCTCGTCCAGTGCGCGGGCGTCGCCCTCGAGCGCCGCCAGGCGCTCGGCCGAGTGCTGCAGCTCTTCGGTGACGCCGGCGCGCTCGGACTCGAGAGTCGTGATGCCCGCGTCGAACGACTCGCGCTCGCCGCGCTTTTCCTCGAGCGCGTCCTCCAGCGCCGCGATCTCATCGAGGCACAGCGTCAGCTCCCCGCCGAGCTGGTGCAGCTGGTGCTTCACGAGCCGCGTCTTCAGCGACTCCCACTCGTCCCGCGCGGCGACGTAGCGCTCGGCCTTGCCCGCCTGGATCTTCAGGGAGCGCACTCGCGAGCCCAGCTCACCGGTCACGTCCTCGAGGCGGTCCAGGTCCTGATGCACGCGCGCCAGGCGCAGCTCGGTCTCGTGCTTGCGCTGCCGATAGCGGCTGATGCCGGCCGCTTCCTCGAAGATGCGCCGGCGGTCGATCGGGTTCGCGGAGAGCACCGCGTCGATGCGCCCTTGCTCGAGCACCGAGTAGCCGCGGCTGCCCATACCCGTGTCGAAGAGCATCTCCTTCACGTCCTTCAGACGGACCTTCGCGCCGTCGATGCGGTACTCGCCCTCGCCGCTCTTGTAGACGAGGCGCGTCACGGAGACCTCGGCACCACGCTCCGCGATGCCCCCGCTCGAGTTATCGAGGATCAAGGTCACCTCGGCGTAGCTCATCGAAGGCCGACTGGCGCAGCCCTTGAAGATGACGTCCGTCATGTCCTTGCCGCGCATGGAGCGCGCGCGCTGCTCGCCGAGCACCCAGCGGATGGCGTCGACGACGTTGGACTTGCCGCAGCCGTTGGGTCCGACGATGCCGGTCAGGGTGTCTTCGCCGAACTCGAAGGAAGTCGGATCGGCGAAGGACTTGAAGCCCTGCAGTTCGAGGCGTTTGAGGCGCATGAAGGGACGAATCGAGGGCGTGGAGACTGGAGATCAGACGGCCCGCGACGGCGAGTCGCCGCCCGGGGAGAAGAAGGAGTCGGCGCCAGCAGGGGTCACCGGGACGCTCTGGCGGATCGTGTCGCGTTCGTCGCAGAAGCGCTGCCAGGCGGAGAGCTGGGAGCGCTCCGCGCCGCGGTCGAGCGCGAGGGGCTGCCAGCTGCCGACGGGCACCGTGGCGAGCAGCTGCGCCTCGGCGGAGCCGGCCGGTTGCCCGGGCAGCGGGCCGAGAGCATAGCCGACGCCGTAGCGTCGCGTCGCGCTCGGCGCGCGGTTCCCGCGCGGCTCCAGATCGGTGAACAGGAGGCCCTGGTGCACGTCTTCGAGGTCGACGTCGCAGAGCGCGAAGCGCGCCGCCGCGACCTCGCCATGGTGCGGTGAGAGATGCACCGCGAGACCGACCTCCGCCGCGAAGCGCCGGGCCGCCTCGGAGAGCAGGCCGAGCATCCGTGCGCCCTGGTCCGCGCGCAGCTCGCCATCCCCGAGCGCCCGCAGGGCTTCCCCGAGGCCGACCGGACAGAGCGCGTAGGCCACACGACCGCGCGCCTCGCCGCGCCGCGCGCCGCGTGCGTCGCGCTGGAACTTGGAGAGCTGCGCCAGCGCGTCCACCGCGCTCTCGACGAGGTGCGCGAGCCCTTCGAGCGCCAGGTCCTCGCGCCACGGTCCGGCCCGGCGGCCGATGCGCGCGACGTTGAGCGCCACGGCGCCGCCGCAGGCGAGCCCGCCGAGCTCCCGCGCGCGGCGCAGGCCGGCCGGACCGACGAAGCGCTCGCCCTTCGGCGCCCAGGTCGGGAGCACGAGGCCGCGCTGCAGGAGTCGCTCGACGCGCGGAGCGAGGTCGCGGTCCGAGAGGAAGCTCTCGAGCTCCGCGCGCTCGACGAAGAGCCGCGGGAGGTGCTCGCTCTCCTCGAGCCGCTCGAGCTCCTCGCACAGCTTGCCGAAGAGACCGCCCGACTTGAGGCCGAAGTTGGCGAGGTCGATGCGGCGGCCGGCTGCGCGCGCGAGCGCGGCGCAAGCCAGCATCCAGGAGGAGAGCGCCGAGCCGCCGTCGGAGCGCAGCGAGCGCGCGAGCGGCAGGAGCAGCGGGCCCGGCTGCTCGAGGACGAGTCCGCGCGAGACGCTGCCGCACAGGGCGGCGACCTCGTCGAGCGCGTCGAAGGCGCTGTGGGCGCTGGGCTCGCCGCGCTGCAGCAGCTCGGAGGGGATCGCCTGGCTGAGGTGCAGGTGCGGCGCGCGCAGGTCCTCGACGTGCAACGCGCCGGACAGGTGGCGCTCGACCGTGGCCTCGTCGAGCACGTCGTCGAGGGCGTAGCGCCCCAGCAGCTCGCCGCCGAGGGCATCGCGCACGCTCGGCGCGAAGGCGAGGCCCTCCGCGGCGCGATGGGCCACGCTGGAGTCGTCGCCCGTCGCGAGCAGCTCGCGCAGGTCGTGGCGCGGAACCGCGACCGGCGCCTGGCGCGCGAGCGCGCCCGACAGGCCGAGAGCGACGAGCTCGTTGTCGACGACTTCACGGATGAGCGCGGTCGAGAGGCGCTTGAGTCCCGAGGCGACCACGCGCGCTTCGACGCGCGCGGCGACCTCCTCGGCCTGGGCGCGCGAGAGGTCGGCCTCCTGCACGAGCGCGGCGATGATCCGCCCCTTGCTCCAGCCCGATGTGCGGTGCGCCTCACGGACGCGCAGGCCAGCGATCAGCCCGCTTTCGTTCTCTTCACGTCCCACCGAAGCGCGCGCGCGGTTGCGCCGGTCGCGGTAGAGGATGTAGGCCTTGGCGACCGCGGCGCGGCCGAGCTCGATCAGCCCGATCTCGACGAGGTCCTGGATCTCCTCGATCTCCGGCACGGACTCGACGGCCGTCGTCTCGTCGGCGCCTGCATTGAACAGCCCGCTCGCGACGGCGTCCTCAGGAGCGCCGCGCCAGGCGTAGCGCCGGCGCAGGGTCAGCTCGACGAGGTCGGAGACCTCGTCGGCGAACGGCGGATCCTCCTCGCCGCAGGCCGCCTGCGCAGCGCGCACGGCGAGGGCGATCTTCGCCTTGTCGAACGGCACCTCGTCGCCGCTGCGCTTGCGTACCCGACGCAGACCCATGACGGACTAGGCCTCCTCCCGGGGCTCGTTGCTCTCCCGCAGCGCCGCGGCCTCCTCGACCATCGGGCGCAGCTCGTCGAGGAACTGGCTGATGTCGCGGAACTCGCGGTAGACGCTGGCGAAGCGCACGTAGGCCACGGGGTCGAGACCGCGCAGCTCCTCCATCACGAGCGTTCCGACGACGGTGCTGGGCACCTCGCGGTCGTAGCCCTCGTGGATCGTGCCCTCGATCCGCTGGGTCGCCTGCTCGAGGGCCTCGATCGGGATCGGTAGCTTCTCGCAGGCGCGCACCATGCCGCTCAGCACGCGGTCGCGGTCGAAGCGCACGCGCTCGCCGCTCTTCTTGACGACCCGCAGCGGCGTCTCCTCGATGCGCTCGTAGGTCGTGTAGCGCAGGAAGCAGTCCAGGCACTCCCGACGGCGGCGGATCACCGCGCCTTCGTTGGTCAGGCGGGAGTCAACGACGCGGTCGTTGTCCTGTTTGCAGTGCGGGCATCTCATGCGCTCGGATCGCGCCCCGGGCACGGGGACCCGCGATGATGCAGGAAACCACGCTAGATGTTGTGTGTCAATGAGACGAGGGCCTCCTCGGGAGGGGTTTCGGGCCCGTTCCGAGCGCTGGCACGGTGACGGCCGCCTGCGGCCGCGACCGCGCTCACTTCCCGAGGCAGAAGGCCGCGAAGATGCGCGTCAGGAGGTCCTCCGGCGTCGTGCGGCCCGAGATCGAGTCCAGCTCGGCCCCGACCGTCCGCAGCGCCTCCGCGTAGAGGTCCAGCGGAAGCCCCGCGCGCCAGGCGGCGACCCCCGCGTCGAGCGCCCGCGCAGCCTCTTCGAGGGCGACCCTGTGGCGCACGCCGAGTTCGCGCTCGAGGCGCCCGCCGCTGGGCTCGCCACCTCCGGCCCCCGGGTCGAGACCCAGGAGCGCCGCGACCGTGACTGCCAGCTCCGCGAGGCCCTCTCCTGTGGCCGCCGAGAGCGGTAGGGCGTCGTGCACGTCGAGCGCACTTGTCGCGGTCCCCGGCGGCGGCGAGGCGCCTCGGTCGGACTTGCTCCACGCCAGCAGCACGGGCGCACCCGCGCCCAGCGTGCTGCGCTCGGCGGCGAGTCCCGCGGCGTCAGCCGTCGCGGGGTCGACCAACCACAGGAGGAGGTCGGCGCTCTCGCGCAGCCCGCGGCCGAGGCGCTGGGCGTCGGCGTCCGGACCTTCCGCCAGCTCGTCCAGGCCCGCGGTGTCGAACAGGCGCACGGAGCCGTCACCGATCCCCCACGGACCGTGCAGGACGTCGCGCGTGGTGCCGCGCAGATCGCTGACGAGCGCCTCCGCCTCGTCGACGAGGCGGTTGAAGAGCGAGCTCTTGCCAGCGTTCGGCGCGCCGACCAGGACGACCCGCGGCAGATCGCTCTGCGCCATGCGGCGCGCCTCCCAGCTCGCGGTCTCCGCCAGTCCGGTGAGCAGGGCGCCCGTGCGCCGCTCGAGCTCCTCCTGCGGCACGTGGCCCGTGTCGGCCTCGTCGAAGTCGAGGCTCGCCTCGGCCAGGGTGCGCAGCACCTCGAGCTCCTCGCGCAGCGGCGCGAGGCGCTCCGCGAGTCCGCCGAACAGAAGCGCGCTGGCCGAGCGCCGCTGCGCCTCGCTGCGCGCGTGCACGAGCTCGAGGATGCCCTCCGCACGCGTCAAGTCGATGCGCCCGTTCTCGAAGGCGCGGCGCGTGAACTCACCGGGCTCGGCCGCCCGCGCGCCGCTCGCGAGCACGCGCGCGAGCGCCGCCTCGAGCAGGAAGGGCGACCCCGTGAGGTGCAGCTCCGCGACGTCCT
>CAYGST010000029.1:0-19193 GCA_964352415.1 uncultured Planctomycetaceae bacterium
TGCTGGACGGCGCGTTCACCGACCTCGAAGCCGAGGCGTCGCTCGCTGGCCTGGTCGACTCATGGCGTGCCCGCGGCGGTGCTGACGCGCTCGAGGTGGAAGTGGCCGCGGCGGCGGGCGCTGCCTCGGCGCGCGCGGCGCTCGAGCGCTTCGGCGGCGCGCTGGCGCGGGTGATCGAGCTGCGCGCACCGCGGCTCGCCGCGCTACGGGCGCGCGCGGGCCGTCCGCCGTTGCTCCTCGTACGTACCCGCCGCGGGGCGTTCTTCCCGAGCGTGGCCGTCCAGGCGATCGTCGTGCCGCGGCTCGCAGCCGCAGCTGAGGCCTGCGGCGCCGCGCTGATCGTACCGAGCGTCGCCGCCTCACCGCACGCCGCCTGCGCCGGTGCCCTCGAGCTCGCGCTGCGCGACTTCGCGTCACGGAGTCCACGCTGAACTCCCTCGGCCCCCTCGACCTCGTCGTCATCGTCGGCACGCTGCTCGGAGTGACCGTGCTCGGCGGTCGCCTGGCGGGCAAGCAGTCCGACGTGCGCGACTTCTTCCTCGGCGGGAAGCGACTGCCGTGGTGGGCGGTCGCCGCGTCGATCGTCGCCACCGAGATCAGCGCCGTGACCTACGTCTCGCTGCCCTCGGTCGTCTGGCGCGACGGCGGCGATCTGACCTACCTGCAGATCGCGCTCTTCGGTTCGCTGATCGCGAAGGCCGTCGTCGCCTTCCTGCTGCTGCCCGCGTACTTCGAGCGCGAGATCTACAGCCCCTACGACTACATGGGGTCGAAGCTCGGCGGCGGCGTGCGCAAGACCACGACGGTGCTGTTCTCGATCGGCGGCGTCCTCGGTCAGGCGGCGCGGGTCTACCTCGTCGCGGTCGTGCTGGAGGTCTTGCTCGCCGGCGAGCTGGGCTGGATCGAGGCGCAGACCGGTGTGCCGCCGCTCGCAGCGGCCGTCGGCGCGATCGGGGTCGTGTCGATCGCCTGGACGCTCATCGGCGGGATCGCCGCGATCGTCTGGACGGACGCGCTGCTGTTCCTGTTGTTCCTGGTTGGCATCGCCGTGCTGATCGTCTCGGCCTCTAGCGGGGTGGAGGGCGGCTTCAGCGCGGCGCTCGAGCAGGGCGTCGCCGCAGGCAAGGCGCGGCTCGTCGACACGACGCCGACGCTCCTGAAGCCGTACACCCTGTGGGTCGCGCTCCTCGCCGCGCCGCTCTGGCTGCTCGGCCCGTACGGAACGGATCAGCTCATCGTCCAGCGGCTGTTCGCGTGCCGGAACGCCCGCGAGGCGAAGAAGGCGATGCTCGCGAGCTACGTCGCGGTCCTCGTGACGCTGCTCGTCGGCGTCGTCGGCCTCGTGCTGTACGCGAACCTCGAGGCGAACCCGCCGGCGCCCGAGGTCGCGGCGCAGCTCGCCGAGCGGCCGGACCGGCTGCTGCCGCTCTACGTGCTCACGTCCTTGCCCGACGGTCTGCGCGGCCTGGTCGTCGCCGGTGTCTTCGCCGCGGCGATCTCCAGCCTCGACTCGATCCTGTCGGCGCTGGCGCAGACGAGCGCGTCGCTGCTCTTCGCGCGCGACGCCGGCGAGCGCTCGCTGCTGCGCGCCTCGCGCTGGCTCGTCGTCGGCTGGGGCGTCGTGCTGTGCGCCGTCGCCGTCGCGCTGCGGCCCGTGCACGCGCGCTTCGGCTCGATCCTCGACCTGGCGCTGTCGAGCGCGACCTACACGAGCGGTGCGCTGATCGCCGGCTTCTTCCTCGCGTTCCTGCCTACGCGCCGCGACGGGCGCGGCTTGGCCTGGGGCTCGGCGCTCTCGGTGGCGAGCGTGCTCGTGCTCGCGTGGCCAGAGCCCCTCGCGCGGGTCTACGTGCACGTCGGGCTGGTCGTGCTCATGATGCTGTGGCTCGGGAATCGCCTGCTCCCGGCGCTGGCGGACGACGCGCTGCGCGGGCCGGAGGTCGCGCGGACCGGCTGGCTCGTGCTCGGGGCACTGACGGTCGTCCTGCTCGGCGTGTTCGGGCACGCGACGGGACAGGACGGGGCCGTTCAGCCGATCGCCTACCCGTGGTTCGTGCTGGTCGGTGCGCTCGTGGCCTTCGTCTACGGCTATCTTCTGGCTCGCCCGCTGCCCGCGCCGAACCTGGTCGCTGCCGAAGACGGCTGAGACGAACGAGCGCGCGACTGGCCCCCAACGCAACCCGACTCACGAACCTCGACAGGACGACCGATGCTGCGACTTGCCTTCGCTCTGACCTTGCTCTCGCTCCTCGCGGCCTGCGCCGGCCCCGACGCCGAGGTCCAGACCGCTCCGTCGGTCGAGCCCGCGACGCGTTTCCTGTGGGTGACGCGCTGGGACTACCGCACCGACGGAGACGTCGAGCGCATCGTCCGTGAGGCCGACGAGGCCGGCTTCGACGCGCTCGTGTTCCAGGTGCGCGGGGCCGCCTCCACGCTCTATCCGTCGGCGCTCGAGCCCCGTGCACCGGAGCTCGCTGGGATGCCCGCGGATCACGACCCGCTCGAGGTCGCGGTACACGAGGCGCGAGCGCGGGGGCTCGAGCTGCACGCGTGGATCAACTGCGTTCCGTCGTGGTGGGGGAGCGTGCCGCCGGAGGACCCGAACCACGTCTATCACGCGCACCCCGAGTGGCACTGGTACGACCAGCGCGGCGAGCGCCAGGCGTTCTCCGAGGACTTCTACGTCAGCCTGAACCCCTGCCTGCCCGAGGTGCGCGCGCACGTCGTCGCGGTGTGCGAGGAGCTGATGACGCGCTACGCGCTCGACGGGCTGCACCTCGACTACATCCGCTTCCCGCAGGAGCCGCCGGCGACGCCGCGCGGCAGCGGAAGCGACTGGCCGCGCGATGCGCGCACGCTCGAGCTGTACCGCGCGGACACGGGCCTCGCGCCGGACGACGACGAGGCGGCGTGGAGCGCCTGGCGCGCCGAGCAGGTGACCGAGCTCGTGCGCGGCATCCGCGCGATGCTCGACGAGCAGGCGCCGCTGGCCGAGCTCTCGGCCGCGGTCGGCTCGGAGCCCGCGCACGCGCTGGAGGCCTACCACCAGGACATCGGAGCGTGGATCGACGAGGGCCTGCTCGACCTCGTCCTGCCGATGAACTACTCGAGCGACGTCGCGCTGTTCACCGAGCGCATGGAGCGCTGGCAGGCCCGCGCGGACGACGTGAAGGTCGTCATGGGCGTCATGGTCAAAGGCGACGCCGGGACGCGCGGTGAAGAGCTGGCGCTCGCGGGCGCCGCCTACGAGCGCCTCGCGGTGTTCGCGTACCACGAGCTGTTCGACTCGCGCAACGAGATCCTCACGACCCAGGACGCCGAAGCTTCGGCCGTACGCGCGGCCCGACGCGCGGCGCTGCTGCCGCTCACCGGGAGAGAGTGAGCTGCAGCAGCGTTCTGGGGTTGGGCGTCATGGCGGCATGGGTGTTCAGCGGTCCGGCCTCTGTGTCCTCTGTGATCTCTGTGGCTCCAAACTCCGCTGGCGGAGAGCCTCAACTCCCGAACCTCCCACACCCAGGTCACCTCGAGCTTCAGCCCCGGAAGGCTCCCTCCGCGGCGGCTTCCTGCAGCCTGCTAGACTGCCCTCATGCGGATCGCGCTCCTCGTCCTGGTCCTTCTGCTCCTCCCCGGCGCGCGGGCGGCGCGCGCGCAGGAGGCTCGCGTCTCCCAGCAGTCGATCAACGCGGCCGTCGATCGCGGCGTGGACTGGCTCCTGCTGCAGCAGCGACGCGACGGTTCGTGGGGCGAGGAGGACTTCGTGCCGAAGGGACACCGCGACCCGCGCAGCGACCTGACGGCCTTCTGCGCGTACACGCTGCTGAAGTGCAAGGTGCCCTACGATCACCCTGCCGTGCAGCGCGCGCTCGTGTACCTCGAGCAAGGCCGACCGAGGACGACGTACGCGATCGCGAACGAGATCATGCTGCTCGTGGCGACGGGGGAGGAGCGCTGGAAGGGGCGCACCGAGTCGCTGCTCGAGGACCTGCTCGCGCTGCGCCACGAAGGACACGGCACCTGGGGCTACCCTGGCCATCCGTCGATCCAGACCGACCTCTCGAACACGCAGTACGCCGTGCTCGCGCTGCGCGCCGCCGAGAACGCGGGCCACAGGGTGCCGAAGAAGCTCTGGAGCGAGGTCGCCGCGCGCGTGCTCGTGCACCAGGAGGAGCCGCAGCCCGCCGAGCCGGGCGAGGGTCGCTCGCGCAAGCCGCTGCGCGCGGGCTTCGCCTACCTGCTGCCGAATCCCGCGTCGCCGAGCTTCGGCTACAACGTCCCGAACGCGTCGATGACGGCCGCGGGGCTCACCGTGCTGCGCATCGCTGACCAGCAGACGGGCTCGAAGCTGCCCGGGCGCGTGAAGAAGCAGGCGAACGAGGCGATCGAGCTCGGCTTCCGCTGGCTCGAGGATCACTTCTCGGTGACGTCGAACGTGAAGGGCGAGGAGTCGTGGATCTACTACTACCTCTACGGCCTGCAGCGGCTCGGCGCGCTGTACGAGATCGAGACGATCGGCGCGCACGAGTGGTACTGGGAAGGAGCCGCCGAGCTGGTGAAGTGGCAGCTCGAGGACGGCCACTGGGAGAAGGGCAGCTACCGCGAGTGGCCGCGGCAGCCGATGCCGCACGCGAACACCGGCTACGCGCTGCTGTTCCTCGTCAAGGCCATGGCGCCGATCACGACGGGGACGTCGGAGGGTCGCGGGATCTACGCGGCCGAGGACCCCACCTCGCCCGTGCACCTGCGCGTCGCTGTCCGTTCGGAGGTCAGCGCGTGGGTCAGCGGGTTCGGCGAGGGCGTCGACGAAGGTAAGACGGCCGAGACTCCCGAGGGCCGCGCCGTCGACACGCCCGGTGGTCGAGGTCTCGCGGTCCGCGAGGTGCGCTACTTCGTCGACGGCGCGCTCGCGGCCACGGTGCCCGGTGACGTCGAGCAGCCCTGGAACGGGCAGCGCTTCGCGCGCAAGCTCGCCTTGACGAGCAACGGCCGCTTCGCCGTGCGCGTCGAGGTCTCGCTCGCCAGCGATGCCGAGGACGTGGTCCTGACGAGTGCGACGGTCTCCGTCGAGGTCAACGACGTGCTCGAGCCGTGGATGCTGGAGCACTCAGCGCTCGAAGGAGAGGACGTTCGCCGTGACGTGACCATCCGGGCCGAGGCCAGCAGCGAGCAGGGCAAGTGGACGACGGCGAGCCGCGCGATCGACGGCCTCGAGGGCACGCGCTGGCTGTGCAAGGCCGATGACGCGCGTCCGCTCCTGCGCCTCACGCTGCGCCAGCCGACCTGGGTCAACACGGTCGTGCTCTCCCAGGCCGACTCCTTCCCGGTGGAGCTCGGGCGTCACCCGCGGGTGCTCCGCGTCGCGCTGCGCGTGAACGGCAGCAAGCAGACGAGCGAGACGGAGCTCGAGCTCGACCCTCTTCGGCCCACCTGGATCGAGCTGCCCAAGCGGGTTCGCCTGAGCGAGCTCGAGATCCAGGTGCTGGAGATCGTGCCGGGCCGCGAGTTCACGACGGAGGCCGGCTTCGCCGAGGTGCACCTCCTCGATCGCCGCTGAGCAGCGGCGTGTCCGGCGGGACCATCGGCTAGGATGTCTCCGCCGGTGCCACGGGCACGTCGCCCGACCGCGCGAAGGAGAGAGTGCGAATGGTTCGAGTTGTTCAGGTGGGTCTGGGGCCGATGGGCGTGCGCGCGTCGCGCGAGTTCGTGGAGCGCCGCATGGGGACGCTGGTGGGCGCCGTCGATCCGGCGTTCGCCGGCGAGACGCTCGGTGAGCTGGTGACGATCTCACCCGACCTGAACGGGGTCGGAGACTGGAGCCAGGTCGACGTCGCGCTGGTGACGACCTGCTCCGCGCTGCCCGACTGCGCCGAGACGTTCCGAGCGCTGCTGGACCGCGGGGTTCATGTCGTCAGCTCCTGCGAGGAGCTGGCCTTCCCGCGGCTGCAGCACCCCGAGCTCGCCGATGAGCTGCACGAGCAGGCGCTCGCCGCCGGGCGCGTGCTGCTCGGGACGGGCGTCAACCCCGGCTTCCTGCTCGATACGCTCCCCGTCGTGATGACCGGGGTCTGCCACACGATCAACAAGGTCGTGGCGGGTCGCGTGCAGGACGCAACATCGCGCCGCCTCCCGTTCCAGAAGAAGATCGGCGCGACCCTCTCGCCCGAGGCCTTCGAGGCCGAGGCGGCGAAGGGCACCCTGCGCCACGTCGGCTTGCCGGAGTCGCTGCACTTCATCGCGCACTACCTCTCGCTCGGTATCGATGACTGGAGCGAGACGCTCGAGCCGGTGATCGCAGAGCGCGATCTCTCCTGCGAGCTCGGGGCGATCCCGAAGGGCCACGCTGCCGGCGTGCGCCAGGTAGCCAGCGGCACCCGCGACGGGCAGGAGGTCGTACGTCTCGAATTCCAGGCGGCGATCGGCCAGTCGAACCCGCGCGACTGGGTCACGCTCGACGCCGACCCGCCCGTGCGGCTCGTCATCGAAGGCGGCGTGCACGGCGACGCGGCCACGACCTCGATCCTCCTGAACGCGATCGGCTCCGTTCGCGAGGCTCAGCCGGGCTTGCGTACGATGGCCGATGTTCGACCGCCTCGCTGCCAGGTGAACCGGGGAGTCTGAATCATGGTGCATCGCCACATCGAGGCTGCAACTGCGACGACGCTGACGATCGGCGGACGCGAGCTGCTCTCGTTCGCGGGGACGAGCTATCTCGGTCTCGGTCATCACCCTGCCGTCCTCGATGCCGTCCGTGAAGCGCTGGGGCGCTGCGGCCTCACGGCGGCCGCTTCGCGAGTCACCAGCGGTAACTTCGCCGAGCACGAGGCGCTGGAGGAAGCGCTCGCGCGCTTCCTGGGCGTCGACGCCGTTGCGATCACGCCCGACGGCTGGCTCGCGGACGCCGCCGCGCTGACCGCGCACTTCGAGGAGGTCGACGGGCTCGCGCTGGACGAGAGCTCGCACGCCGCGCTCTGGTCGGCTGCGGCGCTCGTGAGCGCGCACGTCTGGGGCTTCGACGGCGAGGACATGACGATGACCCGCGCCTGGCTCGAGGAGCAGGCGAAGGTCGGCGCGGCGATCCTCACCGACGGTGTCTTCCCCATGGCGCAGCGGATCCCGGACCTCGCGGCCATCGTCGCTGCGCTCCCCGCCACCCCTGGTGTCGCTGGCCTGGTCGTCGTCGACGACAGCCACGGCCTGGGGATGCTGGGCGAAGGCGGTCGCGGGAGCGTGCGAGCCGCGGGTCTGGCGGACGAGCGGATCGTCACGACGGGGAGTCTCGCGAAGTCCTTGGGCGCGGCGGGCGGTTTCGTGGCCGGCAGCTTCGCGCGCATCGAGCGCGTCCGCGCGAGCGGGCAGATCTACGATTGCACGACGCCCATCCCGCCGGCGGTCTCCGCCGGCGCGCGCGCAGCGATCGAGGTGCTCGAGCAGGAGCCCGAGCGTCACGCGCGCCTGCTCGCCAACGCGGCGCAGCTCGGCGGCCTCGCACGGGTCCTCGACATCGACGTACATCCCGTACCGATCCCCGTGCTCGCGGTGCCGCTGCCGGACGAGTCGAAGGGCCGCGCGCTGGAGCGCGCGCTGGAGCAGGCCGGGATCTTCGCGCCCTGGACAACGTACGGCGGGGGCGCAGGGGACCTGCGCATCGCGGTGACGAGCGAGCACACCGCGGAGGACCTCGCGCGGCTCTCCGCCGTTCTCGAGTCCGAGCTGTCGACGCGATGATCGACGATGCCACTCTCGAGGCGCTCGCGCGGGAACACGGTACGCCGCTCTACGTGCTCGATCTCGATCGAGTTCGCGTTCAGGCTGCGCGACTGGGGGGCTTCGACGTCGTGCGCTACGCGCAGAAGGCGCACCCGGGCCTCGCGCTCCTGCGCGCGCTCGCATCCGACGGCCTGTCGGTCGACGCGACGAGCGGCGTCGAGCTCGCGCGGGCGCTGGAGGCCGGCTTCCCAGCCCCGCGCATCGAGCTGGCGACGGATGTGCTCGACCGCGAGACCTTGCGCGTCGCAGCGCAGCACGGCGTGCGCGTGAACCTCGGCTCGGCCGACCTGATCGAGCCCTACGCCGCGGCCGGCGGCTGCCGCGAGTGCACGCTGCGCCTGAACCCCGGCTTCGGCGCCGGTCACAGCCGCCGCGTGACGACCGGCGGTCCGCACAGCAAGCACGGCATCTGGCACGAGGCGATGCCGGAAGCCATCGAACGCGCCGAGCGCGCGGGGCTCGCCGTGACGGGCCTGCACGTGCACATCGGATCGGGCGTGGAGCTCGCCGAGCTGGAGCCGACGATCGAGGCCATGGGGAGGCTGCTCGCGAAAGCGCCGGCGAGCGTTCGGCGCATCTCCGCGGGCGGAGGGCTACCGGTGCCCTACGCCGCGGGAGCCGACGAGTTCCCGGTCGAGCGCTACACGCGCGCCTGGCGCGACGCGCGCGATCGCTGGCAGACGCAGCTGGGGCGCGAGCTCGAGCTCGAGGTCGAGCCCGGCCGCTATCTCGTCGCGCAGGCCGGCACGCTCGTCGCCGAGGTGCGCGCGACGAAGTCGACGCCGGAGTGGGACTGGGTGCTCGTGGACGCGGGCTTCCACACCCTCGCGCGGCCGATGCTGTACGGGGCGCACCACCGCATCGATGCGCTGGGCAAGAGCGGCGCACCGACCCGTCCGCAGGTCGTCGCGGGTCCCTTGTGCGAGTCCGGCGACGTGCTGACGCAGGATGAGCGGGGCGAGCCGCGGCCCGCCGCGCTGCCGACGCTCGCGCCGGGCGACCTGATCGCCGTGCGCGACGCTGGCGCCTACGGCCTCAGCATGGCCAGCAACTACAACGGCTTCCCGCTCCCCGCGGAGGTCCTCCTCGAAGACGGCGCGGCACGACTGGTGCGGCGTCGCCAGACCCTCGACGACCTCCTCGCGCCCGAGCGCGACGTGAACGCATGATTGCCCCCTTCCTCGCCTCGCTCACTCTCGTCGTTGGCGGCGACCTCCCCAAGTCCGGCCCGCGTGATCTCGAGGCGCTCCTGGCGGCGCATCCCACGCAGTTCGAGGCGATCCTCGCGGCGCACGAGGAGCTGCGGCTACAAATCTCCGTCGCCGAGGTCGTCGAGCGCGCGGACGGTTCGCTCGCGCTCGAGCGCAGCACGCTCGGCGATCTCGAGACGTACTTCTATCCGGCCAGCAGCATCAAGACCGCTGCGGCCGTCGCAGCGCTCGAGTACCTGAACGAGCTCAACGTCGAGAGCGGCACGGCGTTCGGGCTCGCCACCGAGCTCGTCTACGAGCCGCTGTTCGAGGGCGAGGTCCGCGAGGAGGCGGACCCGTCCAACCTGAAGAGTGGGCGCATCACCATCGGTCACGAGCTTCGCAAGCTATCGATCGTGTCCGACAATCAGGCCTTCAACAGGTTCTACGAGCTCGTGGGGCAGCAGCGGCTCGACGCGAGTCTTGCGCGCGCGGGGTTCCCCTCATTCCACCTGGTGCACCGCTTGAGCGAGCGCAGGACCCTCGAGGAGAACCGTCGCTTCCCGGCGGTCGTGCTGCGCGACGCGGCGAACGATGACAAGCTCGAGCTGCCCGCGCGCGAGGAGGAGCCGCTCGCCGCACCGGCGGAGCGCACTCGGCTGCTCGCCGGCGACGCATTCCAGAACGACGACGGCGAGCGCGTGGAGGGTCCGTTCCATTTCGAGGACAAGAACCGAGTGGACCTCGTCGAGCTGCAGGACTTTCTCGTCGAGCTCGTGCGCCCCGAGATCGAGACGGGGCGCCGCGGGTTCCCCGGCCTCACGCTCGAGCAGCGCGCCTTTCTCGTGGAGGCGATGGGCGAGCTGCCCCGCGAGTCCGCGAACCCGGTCTACGACCCGGAGCGCTACGCCGACGACCACGTGAAGTACCTGCTGCCGGGGCTCCGCTCCGTCCTCCCGCAGGAGCGCTTCCGCATCTGGAACAAAGTCGGTCTGGCCTACGGATTCACCGTCGAGAACGCTTACGTGGAGGACCGCGCAACGGGGCGCGGTTTCTTCGTCGCGGCGACGCTCTACACGAACCCGAACGGGACGGTGAACGACGGCGTGTACGCCTACGACGAGGTCGCCATGCCGTTCCACGCGAACCTCGGAGAGGTGCTGGGGCGGCTCCTGCTGCTCGGTGCAGAGCCCATGCGCGCCAAGTAGCGCGCGGGGATCAGCTCCAGCTCAGGAGTACGCCCTCGGTGGCGAGGCGCTGCTGGTACTCCTGCGTGAGCGTACCGTACTCGTGCAGCCGCCGCAGCCTCACGCCGAGCTCGAGCGAGAGCGCAGCGGCGACGCCAGCGGCTTCCCCGACGCCCCACTCGACGGGATGCAGTCGATAGGCGCCGTTGGTGATGTGGGTCGAGCCCATCGACTTGCCGGCGGAGAGCAGGTTCTCGACGCGCTCGGGCAGGAGCGCGCCGAGGGGGATCTGAAACGGCAGGCAGTCGAGGTCGACGTAGTTGCGGCCGGACGTGGAGGGGTGCAGGTCGATGCGGTAGTGACCGATCCCGCAGGTGTCGCGGAAGACCTCCGCGCGCTTCTTCCCGTCGGGGTCCGCTTGGCGCAACGCCGGATTGACGTGCTGCTCGGTGACGGTGAACTTGGCGCGCAGTCGTCGCGCCTCACGAATGTACGGGCGTCGTGCGAGGCCGTCCTCGGTTCCCATCAGGTCGCCGCGCAGCAGGAGTCCCGGCCAGCCCTTTTCGCCGTCGGGGCGCGGACACTCCGTTCGCAGCCAGTGCAGCAGACCGAAGCTGACTTCGCGCGCCTCACGCAGCGCGGCCTCGCGGGGCGAAGGACCGAGCATTGGGCCGAAGAGCGGCGAGATCATCGCGTCGTTCTGCGGCCAGTTGACGAGCGTGACCGCGCCGCGCTGCGCGCCGCCCGGGAGGACGGTCGGGTCGACGATCTGCCGGTAGGCGAACAGGTTCGGGGCTTCGGTGCGCGGCGCGCTCTCGCCAAGCGCGGGCGGCACGAACGCGTACTGGCGCGGCTCCAGCGTGATGGGATGCGAGGCGGTCAGCGAGTAGAGCGGGCCCGTCCACGGCGGCGTCAGCTCCGGCACGTAGCGGCTCCAGCGCTCCCAGCCCGCGGGCGGATCGCCGACGTGGTCCTCGCCGGGCCGGTGTTCCATCGCGAAGCACCACGTGATCGCCTGCTGGTCGCGCGGGTTCGCCACCTCGGGAGCGGAGGGCTCGCCGTGCGTGACGCGCGCTTCGGCGCCGATGACGTGTTCGACGCCGAGGAGCTCGAGCACGTCGCCCTCCTCGCTGGCGTCGAGGAAGACCTGGCCGCGCAGCGCCGTGGACTTGCCGGAGGCGTCGCGCACGGTCACAGCGCGGATTCGGTCGCCGTCGACGTCGCCTGCAATCCACTCGTGCTCCACGAGGATCGTGAGCAGCCCGGCATCGACGAGCGGCGCCAGCATCGCGTCGAGCGCCGTCAGCGCCGCGCGCGGGTCGCAGCACAGGCGCGAGACGAAGCCGCCGCCCGGGTTGAGTCGCGCGTTCTTCCGCGCGGCCTCGGTCAGTCCGCGGCGCCTGTACTCGGCGCGGATCCGTTCGCGCAGCTCGCGATAACTCGCCGGCGCGCCGCCGGTCTCGATCGCGCCGTTCTCGTCGGGCGGAACCCCCTGGTTCGTCAGCTGTCCGCCGATCCAGAGGTCCGGCTCGACGAGGATGACGCGGTGCCCGTGGCGACAGGCTGCGAGCGCCGCGGCGCAGCCGCCCAAGCCGCCACCGAGCACGACGATGTCGGCTTCGAGCTCGGGCCGCATCCGCTCCTCGATGTTGCGCACGGCAGCGCAGGCGGACAGGGGCAGGGCGGCAGCGAGACCGACGAGGAGGTCGCGGCGGTTCGGCGTCGAAGGGGTGGGGCGCATGCCGACAGGGTAGTGCGCGACCAGCCGCTGTTCCCGCGCTGTTCTCAGGTGTTCGCCCCGACGCTCGGTGACGAACGACTATCGGTCAGGCGGATGTCCGGTAGGCTGCAGATGTCCATCGGCCCCTTTTCCACACGATCGAGATGACGATTCGACTCAGATCCGCAGGTCTCCTGCTCTTGCTGACCCCGTTCACGAGCGCCCTCGGCGATCAGATCATCGCCGCGAACAGTGGCCTCGCCGGGACCGACGTGGTGGTCGACTTCGGCGCCAACGTGTTCGCCAACCTGACGAACATCTCGAACGAGTTCCCGCCGCTCGTGATCGGGCACGCGCGCTACTTCACGACGGTGGTCTCGAACAACCTCGTCGGTGGCTTCATCACGAACGACTTCTCCGGGGCACCGAACACGCTCACCATCGACTTCGACCAGCCCGTCAGGGACGTCAGCTTCGTCTATCACCAGATCAGCACCTCGGGCCCCTCGACCTTCCGCGCCATGCTCGGCGGCGTGGTCGTGGACTCGTTCAGCAACACCTCGAACCAGTCTCAGCCGAACAACTACTTCGGCTTCGCGAACCTGGTGTTCGACCGCGTGGAGCTCGACTTCGTGAACGACTTCAACGTGGACGAGATCGCGTTCAACTACGCCGGCCCGACGGGCGCGGCCTACTGCTTCGGCGATGGCACGGGCGTGCTCTGCCCCTGCGCGACCTTCAGTGGCCCGGGTGAGGGCTGTCCGACGACGAGCGGGACGGGCGCGACTCTCTCGGGGGCCGGGTCCGCCATGGTTGGAAACGACTCGCTCGTTCTCTCCGTCAGCGGCGGCCCAGCGAACAAGCCCGGGCTGTTCTTCCAGGCCAACAACCAGCTGGCGAACCCCGCAGGCGATGGAATCCTGTGCGCCGCCGGCTCGACGATCCGCTACGCGGTGAATCCCCTCGACGCGGCAGGGGCGACGTCCCAAGGTGGCTTCGGCCTGAACGCCGCGCCTGGGCTGACGCGAAACTACCAGTACTGGTTCCGCGACACGGGGAACCCGTGCGGCGGTGGCTTCAACTTCTCGAACGGCTGGAGCCAGCCCTGGCAGTAGGGCTCCGCGGCCGGGTCCTGGCGTTCTTGCCGTGCTCGCAGGGAGGGGGCGCGGGGCGGCTCACTTCGCTGGCGCGAAGTAGCCCATCGCGTGGGCGAGGGCCTCGTCGCGGGTCAGGCCTTCGGCGACGCGCGGGGCGACGTCTTCCGCCGTGACCGCGAACAGCTGGAAGCAGGCCGAGAGGAGCGTGTCGATGTGCTCCTGGGCGTAGGCCTGGATCCGGCCCACACCCTCGTCCACCGAACCGACGTCCTCGAAGTCGCAGGCGAGCAGCACGACCTGCGTGAACTGCTCGCTGATCCACTCCTTCTCGCGGACGCGATCGGGGTTCTCGATCATCACGGCAAGCACGCCACCGACGATCTTCTTCTGGCGCTCGTCGAAAGTAGAGAGCGTCGCGCGGAGCGAGGGGCGGGGATCGGTCATGGACAGGAGCGTACCGGCTGGCTGCCAAGGGGCCGAGGTGGTTGCCGGAGCTTTCTCTGACCTACTTGGCCTCGCCGAACAGCACGAAGGCCGCCCAGAAGCGAGGGCTCCGGAAGTCGTAGCGTGCCCCGCTGTCGCGCATCTCGGGGTCCGCCCCCGGAAGGGGGAAACCGTCTTGCGACGAGCGGTCTCCAGACTCCTCGGAGAGCAGGCCAAGGCTGGCGAGTCGCTCTCGATTCTCTTCTGCAGAGCTCTGCGCGAGCTCGCGCCGCGCGCCTGCCAGGGCTTCGGCCTTGGAGGTGCCGCGAGTCCAAAGCGAGTAGAAGCTGTCCATGAGCAGCAAGGTCGCCAGATCGTCGACCTTCCAGAGGCTGACGAGCACGCTCTCCGCTCCCGCGTGGAAGAAGCCCCACGAGAGCGAGACGACGCTGTCGCCAACGGTCGTTCCGGCGTTCGTGTCGCACGCGGACAGCGTGACCAGCTCGCAGTTCACGAGCGTGTCGCCCCAGTCGCGCACGAGCTCGTCGAGGGTCAGGAAGCCGTCGTCCTCGACGGTCGGCCGCTCGGGCGTTCGCAGCGCGACCGCCGCTTCGTACGGGCGCTCCGCTGGCGCGCGGAAGCCGTGGGTCGCGATGTGCAGGACCGCGGCGCCGGTGTGGGAGCGCAGCGCGAGTTCACTCGCGTCCTCGCCGATGCGTTGGGTGACCACGAAGCCCTCGGCCGTGAGCCTCGTTGCCACCAGCCGCGCTTCGACGGCCGTCCCTGGTAAGGGCCGCAGCCGATCGCCGAACAGCCGCACGGCGTCGATCTCCGCGAGGGTGCGCGCGGACTGCGGGGGAGCTGAGGCGTCCCCTTCGCCGAAGGTCGGTGCGCCGATCACCAGCGCGGTGCGCTCGCTGTTCGCGTCTCGGTCCGTCGTCCGCCGCAGAGCGGTGCTGCGCGTGTGGGCGACGAGCGACCCGGAGGGGGCATAGGTCGTCGGCGGACCCGCGTCGACCCAGCTCGCCTCCTTCAGGGGAAGCGCCTCGAACGGTAGCCCGTGCAGCGGGCCGTCCGGGACGATGACGGCGCGTGTGGATCCGATCAGCTCCCCCTGGAGGTCGCCTGGGAGGAGCTGATCGCACAGCGCGGTGAGCCGCGTGGAGGGGATCTCGTCGCCCGCGCGCAGGAGCTCGATCACCGCGAGCACCTCGGCGCGCAGCGCTTCGACCTCGGCTGCGCCCTCCGCGATCAGGAAGGCCTCGAGCGGTGCCTTGGCCGCAGTCGTGAGCAGGACGGCAGAGCGCTCGCCGAAGGTGTAGTGCAAGAGCTCCTCGCCCTCTTCGAGCGCCGCGAGGACGGAGCTCCCCGATGCGGCCTGCGCGCGTGGGTACAGCGCGCTGAGCTCGCGGGCGACCGCGGCGCTGGCTTCCCGCAGGACACGGCGCCGGGCCTCGACCTGCTCGAGGCTCGTCGCGAGCTCCTCCGTGTTCGGCGCGTCCGCGCGGGTCGCGCGCGCGCGGCGCTTGCGCAGCGCCTCCTCGGCCTCGAGCAGCTCCACGCGAGCGCGCTGCTCTTCGGCGAGGCAGGTCGTGAACGCCGCCGTCGGCGCTGGGTCTGCCGTTCCCGACGGGCGAACGAGGTCACTCCCCGAACGAGCCAGGAGGTCGAGCAGCGCGCGCCCACGTCCACGCTCGGCGGCATCGAGCGCGCCGAGCGGATCACCCGCCTTCGCGCGCGCCCGCACGAGTGCGCGCGACGCGCGATCGAGCGACAGATGCCCTGCGTAGGTCGCGCGGTCGAGCTCGTCGCCCAGCACTCGAACACGCAGGGCCTCAGCGACCACGAGCGCCTCCTCGAACGCATTCGCTGCGCCCCCGGCGTCACCGAGGTCGTAGCGCAGCTCTCCGAGGTCCAGCGCAACGTCGACCAGCAACGGGTGCGTCCGATCGACGCGCAGCAGTCCCGCGTAGGCGTCGAGGTACAGGTCGAGCGCGCTCCCCGGCGCTTCGAGCGCGACGAGGACCTGGCCCGTGATCCAGTCCGCGCGCGCACGCGTGACGCGTTGCGTGCCCGAGTCGCTGGGGTCCGCCTTCCCGAGCGCCAAGCGCGCGAGCGCGAGCTCGTCCCGTGCCGCTTCCAGGCGATTGGACAGGTAGAGCACCTGAGCGCGCCGAACGCGGGCGTCGGCCGTTCGGGGATGTACCTCGCCGGCGACCTTCACCAGGATCGCGATCTCCTCGTCCGCGTACGGAAGGGCGACCTCGAGTTCGCCGCGTTCGAGCGCCAGCTCTGCCAGGCTCGCGAGGTCGTCGGCGACGATGCGACTCTCGGGGCCGAACTGACCGCGCCGGGCCTCGAGGTTCGCGGACAGCGCTGCGCTCGCGGCCGCGGCGTCGCCCTTGGCGCGCAGGACCGCGGCGAACGTCGCGCGGGTCTCGATCATGTAGGCGTGGCTCGCCGGGACGAAGCGCTGGAAGAGGGTCTCGGCGGCGCGGACCCGACGCTCGGCCTCGTCGAGCTGCCCGCGTCGCATCTCCAGGCTCGCCATCACCAGGTTCGCGTGCGCGATGAGCGGGCTCCCGTCAGGGAAGAGGCGTTCGTACATCGCGATCGAGCCCGCGCCGTACTTCGCCGCGGCGTCGTAGTGGCCGGTGTCGCGCTCGACGAACAGGAGGTGCTGCAGCGCCTGCGCGCGCTCGTGGTGGTCCTCCGGCAGCCCCTCGTCGAAGAGCAGCAGCGCGGTCTCGAGCTCCGAGCGGGCCTCGTTGAAGCGGCCTTGCAGCCGCAACACGTAGCCGAGCTGCGAACGCGCCATGCCGATGTTGACGGGGTGGTCGTCGTGGTCGAGGCGCACCTCCAGCACCCGCGCCAGCAGGGCTTCGGCCTCTGCGTGCCGACTCGTACGCAGCAGCTGCGCGAGGTTGAACAAGACGGTGGCGTAGTCGAGGCTGTCCGGCCCATCGAGGCGCCGGCGCAGATCGAGCGTGTGCGCGTAGATCGCTTCCGCTTCGGAGTAGCGCCGCGACACGGTCAGGAAGTAGGCGAGGTTGCCGAGACCCTGCGCGGTGTCGGGGTGCAGCGCTCCCTGCTGCTCGAGTCCGAACAGCACGGCACCGACCGCGAGACGCTCCGCGTCGGACGGCTTGCCTGTCTGGTAGCGCAGCACGGCGAGCGACCCGAGTCCGGCGCAGAACGTGTCGTTGACCTCGTCGAACTGGGCGAGGTAACGGGTCAGCGCCTCGGAGAGAGGCTCGACGGAGCTGACGTCCCGGACCGTGCGCGCGGCAGCTTCGAGCGCGTGGTAAGCGGCGATGGCATCGGCGCGCTCGGGTAAGGGAAGCGCGAGCATGGCGCCCGCGTCGCGGACGAGGAGGCGCAGGTCGGCCGTGAACGGGTAGCCGTCGGGGAGCGCGGCCATCGCCCGGTCCAGAGCCTCGCGGCCCGTGTCGCGCGCTGCCTCGACGGCACCCGACCGCAGACTCGCCTCCGCGCTCTCGTAGAGCTCGTTGATGGCCGCCAGCTCCTCGGCCTCGAACTCGAGCTGGAGGAGCGGAATTCCCTCGCCGTGTTCGAGCAGCCCGGCCATCGGCGGTGGAGGCCCGAGCGCATCCAGGACGTCCTGGACGTCGCGGTCGGGGAGCGTTTCGAGCAGGCGCTCGACGCCGTCCGTGGGCGGCGCCGGCCCGATCGAAGTTGCGCAGAGGAGCAGCGGAGCGAACCAGAGCATGACCCTGGAGTCTGACCCAAGGACGTCAGCGCGCAAGCCGTGGCGCGCCGTTCGTTGCCCAGCGGCCCCTCTGGTCCTACTTCGCGGTCAGCTCGCCGAAGGTGCTGCCGAGCGTCTTCTCCTTGCCGCCGCGCAGAACGAGCACCGTGAACTCGTCCTCGGGCTTCAGCTTCTCGAGCTTGTCGAGGAAGCGGCGGAAGAAGTCCTTCCGGTTCACGCGCAGCCCGCCGGCCTCGATGATGATGTCGCCGCCGAGCATGACCTCCTGCCCTTCGATGGTGGCGCTGATCGAGCCGCCGAGGATGCCGAGGCGCTCACCGATCGAGCCCTTCGCGACGCGCTGGACGAGCGCACCCGAGCGGCCGACCGGCAGCTGAAAGGCGCGCGCCAGGGAGCCATCGAGCATGACGGAGTCGATGCCGGACCAGATCGGATCGCGATCGAGCAGCAGGGACTTCGCGACGTTCGAGGCGATGGTGAAGCCGAGCCCTTCGCTGCCGCCGGAGCGCGAAACGATGCTGCTCACGATGCCGACGACCTCGCCCTTCATGTTGAACATGGGACCGCCGGAGTTGCCCTTGCTGATCGCCGCGTCCGTCTGGAGCATGACGACCTGGTCGGCGCCGGGGATCAGGAGGTCCACAGCGCGCCTTGCGCTGATGTGGCCGACGGTGAGCGTGTGCGAGATCCCGAGCGGAGACCCGATCACGAAGACGCTGCCGCCGACGCGCGTCTTGTCGGAATCGCCCATCGGCGCCACGGCGATGCCTGCGGGGAGCTTGTCGACGATCTGGATAAGCGCGAGGTCCGCGGCCGGAACCGAGCCGACGATCTTCGCGAGCATGCGCTCGCCGTTGGCGAACTCGACCGCAACCTCTTCGGCCGTCTGGACGACGTGGGCCGCCGTGACGATCTTGCCGTCCTTGGAGACCACCACGCCGGAGCCGATGCCGCTCTCGAGGACGGCCTTGCCGCCCTGGTCGACGAGCCCGGACTGTCCGACGGTCATGATCGTCACGACCGATGTGTGCACGCGGTCGAACACTCCCTCGAGGGTCTCGGACTGCTGATGCGAGTGCGCCGGGACCGAAGTCGGTGCGGCCGGCGTCTGGCAAGCCGGAGCGGACAGGAAGAGGGTGGCGAGGAGGAGCAGGTTCATGTCGGCGCGCATGCCTTCGTCGGGGCGTTCGGTGAAGTGGGCTCGGATAGGAAGCGGAGAGCCTAGCCGGGACACTCGTCGGGCTTCGAGGCAATCGCGTCGAAGCCTGGAGAGAAGTCCTGCGGGCGCGCGGAGGCACCGATCCAGAGTCAGGGTCGGCCCGTTTCCGGAGAGGGCCCTCCGCGACCCGCGTTGCCGGCCATGGCGCGGGGGTCGAGCACGCGCTCGAGCGTCGCCTCGTCGAGCAGGCCCTGCTCACGAACGAGCTCGAGGATGCCGCGGCCGGAGCGCAGGGCCTCCGCCGCCAGCTCGGTGGCCTTCTCGTACCCGAGGATCGGATTGAGGGCCGTAACGATGCCGATGCTGCGCTCGACGAACTCGCGGCACACGTCGCGGTTGGCCTGGATCCCGTCCACGCAGTGCTCGCGCAGCGTCGCCGCGGCGTTCATGAACATCGTCTGCGACTCGAGGATCGAATGGGCGATCACGGGCTCCATCACGTTGAGCTGCAGCTGCCCGGCCTCCGCGGCGAGCGTGACCGTCAGGTCGTTACCGATCGCGCGGAAGCAGACCTGGTTGACGACCTCGGGGATCACGGGGTTGACCTTGCCAGGCATGATCGACGAGCCGGGCTGCATCGCGGGGAGGTTGATCTCGTTCAGGCCGGCGCGCGGGCCGGAGGAGAGCAGCCGCAGGTCGTTGCAGATCTTCGACAGCTTGATCGCGAGGCTCTTGAGGCACGAGGAGTACAGCACGAATGGCTGCGTATCCTGGGTGGCCTCGACGAGGTCACGGGCGAGGTGGAAGTTACGGCGCGTGATCTCGCGCAGCGCCTCGGCGCAGCGCGCGGCGTAGCCCTCCGGCGCGTTCAGCCCGGTGCCGATCGCGGTGCCGCCCATGTTGATGTCGAGGAGCGCGAATTC
>CAYGST010000030.1:0-19178 GCA_964352415.1 uncultured Planctomycetaceae bacterium
GCCGTGCGCCTCGCGGACGCGGAGGGTCTCGAGAAGCTCTCGATGCGCCGGCTCACCCGCGAGTGCGGGGTCGAGGCGATGTCGCTCTACCACCACGTCGCGAACAAGGACGAGGTGCTCGACGGCATGGTCGATCTCGTCGCGGCGGAGATCGAGCTGCCGAGGGCGGACGGGGATTGGCGCGCGTCGATGCGTCGTCGCGCGCACTCGGCGCACGAGGTCCTGCTGCGCCACCCGTGGGCCTCGCAGCTCTTCACCTCGCGCGTCAACATCGGCCCGGCGATGCTGCGCTACGTCGAGGCGACGCTCGCTTGCTTGCGCTCGGCGGGCTTCACGCCGCAGCAGGCGGACCACGCCTGGAACGCAGTCGACAGCCACGTCTACGGCTTCACGTTGCAGGAGCTGAACTTTCCGTTCGAGCCCGACGAGTACTCGGGCGCAGCCGCTGAGTACATGGAGCTCATCGCCAGCGGTTCACACCCGCACCTGAACGAGCTGGCGACCGAGGTCATGCACGGACGCTACGACGGTCTGCACGACTTCGCCTTCGGCCTCGACTTCCTCCTCGAGGGGCTCGAGCGTCTGCGCGCGGTCGGCTAGAGCCGGACGGTCGTCAGCTCGGCCGGGTCGAGGACGAGCGGCAGTCGCCGCAGCTCCTCGCCGTCGCGATAGAGGACGAGCGTGCGCGCCGACTCCTTCACGGTCAGGACGGCGGTGCGCTCGCCCTCGAGCGCGATGCGCTCGCGCATCGCGAGGAAGGCGCCGAAGGACTCCTGAATGGTCAGCGCTCGCTCCTCGCCGTCGAGGATCTCGATCTCTATCGTGCCCGAGAGCGTCGGGTCTTTCAGCTCGATCTGCAGCTCGCAGGGCAGCAGGACGACGAGCTCGATGGACTCCAGGTCGTCGTAACGCGCGAGCCCGCGGTTGCTGAAGCCGCCCAGCGCCTCACCGTAGAGCTGGAGGTAGGTGCCCTCGATGGCGACGCGCTCGAAGGCGAAGCGGCCGTCCTCGTCCGTGGTGACCGTCGCTGGCGATGCGCCGAGGGGCGGCAGCTCGCCCGCGCTGCGCTGGGACTTCGGTGTGACCTCGACGCCAGCGAACGGTGCGCCGGAAGCGGAGACGATGCGCCCCGCGATGCGCCCGGTCGCGAGCCCGTCGAGGTGCAGCTCGAGGCCCGTCGCGCCGGGGAAGGCGCGCAGGCTCGGCGCGCGCTCCAGCGTGCGCTCGTCGAAGCAGCACACCTCGTACTCGCGATCGAACAGGCCGTGCAGCGTGAACGCTCCGTCCGCGTCCGAACGCACGCCGCCGCGGCGGTCGGGGGAGAGCTCGCTCTCGACGTCGAGGTTCCAGATCGCGGCCGAGTCGCCGGTGGAGACGCGCTCCCGGCCGAGCGGCGTCTTGTCGGAGACCCAGACCATCGCGCCCTCGACCGTCAAGCCAGCGGCGTCCAGAACGCGCCCCTCGAGCCGGCCCGCCGTCGCCGGCAGCACGAGCGTCAGTGCGACGTCCACCTCGAGCTCGGCGAGCGGGGCGCGGAACGCGCCGTGCCCGGGCTTGAGCGCGACGAGGTGGGGCTCCCTGGCAGCGGCGCCCTCGAAGTCGCGCGCGTACGGATCCTCGCCCGGCGCCTTCCACAGCAGCGTGAAGCCGCCGCGTTCATCCGTCTTCGTGATCTCCTGACCGGCCGCGACGCTCGCGCCGGGAACCGGCAGGCCCTTCGCGTCGAGGACGACGCCCGTCAGCTGGCGACCGCTCTTGCGCGCGAGCTGAACGCGGAGCTGCTCGTCGTCCCGTGCGGGGAGTTCGACGAGCTGCGTCGTGAAGCCCGCGGCCTCCACCTGCAGCGCGACGCCCGCGCCGCCGGCGACGCCACGCAGGCGGAATTCGCCGCGCTCGTCGGTCGTCGCCTGGAGCTCCGCTCGCGGCACGTAGACCGGTCGGGTGATCGAGAGCGCGTCGTAGAGCTCCTGGCGCCGCTGGAAGACGACCTGCGCACCGGCGATCGGCTGACCCTCCGGGTCGACGACGCGTCCGGCGAAGCCCAGTCGCGTGGCGACGACGACCACCGCGCCGCCCGGATCGGAAGCCGTTCCCGGTACGAGGGTGAAGTGACGCGATCCGCGCGCGGTGACGGTCCGCGCGGGAGGCTCGTCGCCTTCGTAGGCGAGCGTGAAGCGGCCGCCCACCTCCGAGCGGGCGGACGCGAGCTCGTCCTCGCCCGCGAAGCCGACCTCGACGCCGACGCGCGCCGTCCCGTCCCGATCGATCACGCGGCCCTCGACGGAGGCGCGCCCCGCTTCGAGGGCGACCGAGCGCTCGGCCGCGTCGAGACCCGTGTCCTCGACCTGGCGACGGGAGGGTGTGGCCGGCGACTCGAGTTCGGCCGCCGTCGCCGTCGATCCGGAGCCGGCGATCGCCTCGTCCGCGGCGAGGGAGATGAGCGGGGGCGCGACGTCCTCGCGCGAGTCGAGCGCCCAGTACAGCGCGCCCGCGACGAGGGCGAGGGATGCGGTGACCTTGACCAACGTCGTCATGGCGAGTCCTTGGAAGAATGCGGGCGCGACGCCCTTGGGAGATGCGAGCGCGAGGAGCCCGAGGCACCACGCCTGTCGGTCGCCCGAGTAGCTCCCGTCGAGCTGGCTGCGCATGCGACGCAGCCCGGCCTCGACGCGCGCGTGAGCCGTGGACACGCTGACGTCCTGTTGCTCCGCGATGGCTTTCAGCGGCAGCTCGCGGTGGAAGCGCAGGTAGACGGCGGTGCGGTACGGCTCGTCGAGCTCCAGCAGGCACTCGGTGACGTGCTTGCGCAGCGTCAGCTCGCCGGCGACGTCGGCCGCGGACGGCTCGACCTCCTCGCGGGCGGTGCGCTCCTCACGATCCGCGCGGCGCGCGTCGCCGCGGCGCGTCTGCTTCTGCAGGTTGCGCAGCACGCCGGCGAGCCACGGGCCCGTGCGCTCGGGCCGCGACTCGGCGGAGAGCGCTGCGACCCAGGCGTCCTGGGCGAGGTCCTCGGCGCGGTGCGGATCGCCGGCGAGCCGTCGCGCGATGCGGCGGATCCAGCGGTCCTCGGCGAGGAGGCGTTGCAGTTCGGAGGAGGTGGGGCTCATCGGGGTTCCGCACACCCGTTGCCGCGGCGGGTCCGCGTTTCGGCTCGAACTCGAGGAAATGCGGCGAGCCCTGCTCCGCGCGCGCGTGGTCAGTGTCGCCGAGCGCCGTGGAGACGGGCAGCCCCTCGTCGACGAACTCCGGTCGTGGCCGGCTGCCGGTGCCCACGAGCTTCGGATCCAGGACGCTAGTCTAGTAGCCCCCGGCGAGACTCACTCCTTCCCAGAGCGGCGTCTCGCACGCCATCGCAGTCCGGGAGCGCCTCGCGAAGTCCACCGATTCGATCCGACGCATGCAGCCCATCCTCGATCACGTTCAGGTCACCGTGAAGGACATGTCCGTCGCGGTGCCGTTCTACGACCGCCTGATGCCGCTGCTCGGCTACGACCCGCGCAAGCGCGTCGAAGCGACGGTCGACGGGCACCTGCACGTCGTGAACTACAGCCACCCGCAGCTCGACTTCGCGATCAACTCGCCGCGCGAGGCGTTCGCGAACGACGACGTGCATCGCCGCCGCCCGGGCGCGCTGCACCACCTCGCGTTCCAGGCCGAGACGCGCGCCGAGGTCGAGCGCCTGCACGCCGAGCTGCAGGTCATCGGCGCGCCGATCGTCAGCGGCCCGCAGCTGCACCCGGAGTACGGCCCGAACTACTACGCCGTGTTCTTCAAGGACCTCGAAGGCATCAAGTACGAGATCGTCTGCACGGTGGCGGAGTAGCGCGCGCTACGGCCAGCGCACGAGCGTCCAGCCGGTCGCCTCGACGAGCACGGTGCGCTCGCCGCGACTGCCGTCCTCGACGTTGCCGCGCAGCTCGATGCGCGTGCCGGGGACGAGAAACGGGAAGCGCAGCGTGCGCCCGGGGGCTCCATTCGGATCGGTGAGCGTCTCGGCGTAGACCTCCGAGCGCGCCCCCCAGGTGGAGAGCAGGGGCTCGCCCTGCCGGTCGACGAAGTAGGCCGCCGGGTTCGGGCGGTGGGCGGCCAGACCCTCGAGCCTCACCTCGACCCCGGTGCTGGGCAGGTCGAGCACGTAGTCGGCGCCGCCGCGCGGCGGTCCCGGCACGAGGCACAGCTGGTTGTTGCCGAGGCCGTCGAGGTCGATCTGGAACAGCAGCGGTCCGTCGGGCAACGCGACGCGAAAGCGTCCCTCGTCGACGCGCTCGCCGCGATGCCACAGGGGCTGCGGCTCGGCGAGGGAGCGAACGGCGAGGCTCCCCGCGAACCGCAGCGGCGCTCCGTCGCGCCTCAGCTCGACCGTGTGCTCGGCGCCGTCGATCTCGAGGGTCAAGGCCGACGGCTCTCCCGCGACGAGGTCGATGTGCCCGACGAGGTGTCCCGAGATCCAGTAGCGGTAGCGGCCCGGGAGGAGCGGCTGGAAGGCGAAACGACCGTCGGGGCCCGTGGTCGCGGACCAGCTCAGGTTGGTGGGCGGGGACTCGCGCTGGGTCTTGATGATCGCGCCCGGGACGGGCCCCTCCGGCGAGAGCACCACGCCGTCGAAGAGGCCCTCGCCGGCGACGGAGATCGTCACGGACGTGGTCGCCCCGGCCTCGACCTGAAGGAGCTGCCAGGCGCCCGAGGTCCCGCCGCCCATGTCGGCGCGCGCGGCGTAGGGGCCCGCGCCGACCTCGAAGCGCGCGACGCCGGACTCGTCGGTGCGGGTGCTGGGCTTGCTGCCTGTCCGGCTCGCGAGCTGCACGGTGACGCCGGCCTGAGCCTCGCCGTTCGCGTCGACGACCCGCGCCTCTACCGTGGCGGGGGCGAGGCTCAGCGTGCCAAGATCGACCTCCTCGCCAGCGACGAGCTCGACCTCGCCCGAGTAGGCCGTTCGATCGTCGTCCAGCACGACCTGGACACGAGCGCGTCCGCCGGCCCTGGTGCTGCAGTGAAAGTGGCCGCCAGCGTCGAGCGTGAGCTGATCGATGACTCCATCTCGCGTGCGAGGCGGCCCCCAGTCGACGGAGGGCTCGGGGTCGTAGACGAGCACGCTGACCAGCCCGCTGGCTCCCTTCACCTGGCCGGTCAGGCCGGCCCGGTGCTCCGTCAGGCGCAGTTCGATGTCGGTCGCCGGTGCGTCGACCACGAGCTCACCCAGCGAGCTACCGCGGTAGGGCATGTCGGGATCCCAGTCGATGCCCTCGACCAGGGCGAGGACGACCGGACCGCGCGGGACCTGGAGCTCGAACCGAGCTTGGGATGAGTCGATGCGCGCCTGCGCGACCAGCGCTCCGTCCCGGAAGGCGGCGACCCCGAGTCTCTCGGGCATCATGGACGCTGCGCCGCGCGCAACGTGTCCGGACACGACGGCGCGACGCTCGAGAACGAGCGTGCCGAGGTCCTTCTCGATGCCGGCCTCCAGTCGCAGCGGAAGGGGTGCGTGGAAGCCCTCTCCTTCGAAGATCAGCACGCCGCCGCCCTGGGAGAGGTCCGCGATCCGAAGGGCGCCGTTCGCTTCCGAGGTCCCTGAAGCTCCGCCGAATCCTCCGCTGCGGTCGGACGTTCCGTGCCAGATCGCGGCGATGCCCGCGGCGGGAGCTCCGTCGGACCAGGTCAGCCGGGCGCGGATCGAGTTCCACGGCGTTGGCGTGACGACGACCTCGGCTTCGCGCGTTGCGAAGTCGATCCGTAAGCGCGCCGGTTTGCGCCACTCATCCGCGAGCCCGAAGCGCAGCGGCATCTCGACCGGCAGGCCGGTGACGCGCAGGTCCCCGCTGGCGTCCGAGGTGCCCGCCTGGATGTCGCGGCGATTGCCCCAGAGCTGCGCGTCGGAGCCGATCGTCGGGTCGAGCATGTACTCGACGGCGATGCCTTCCAGCGGTGCGCCGTCCGCGTCGCGCACGTGAACCGTCACGGCGCCGAGCGGCACGGTGCGGATCTCGAGCGGCGTCTCGCCGTTCATCGGGAGCTGGGTCGGGTCGACGTGCACGTCGAAGATCTCGGGGTGTTCGACCCACAGTCCGTCCGCGAGCCCGGGCGCGTCTGCGTGGCTCGGAACCAGGAGCTCGAAGCGGCCCTGGTCGTCGGTCTGCCCGAGGGAGTCGCCGCTGGGAGCGCGCGCGGACTCGCGGCTGCCGGGCCCCGCGGCGCGCAAGCGCGCGCCGACGACGGGGGTGAGGTCGTCGCTGAGCAGCACGCGGCCCCGCAGCGCTCGCGGTAGCGCCGTGGTTTCGATCGCGACCGGGTCGGTCGCCTCGGAACGTTGGGATGCGGTGACGACCTCCGCGGCGGACGTGGTCGCGGGGCTCGAGCTCGAGGGAGCGGCCGGTTCCGTAGGCGCGGCGACGATCCCGTCGAGCGCGAGGGGCTCCTCGCGACCTCCGGTGGCGACGAGGTACCCGACGGCGAGCAGCAGGGTGCAGACAGCGAGACTTGCGAGGGCCTTGGCCGACATCGTGACTCCTCCGACCCACAGCGTGGGGGCGAGCTTGGGGGACAGGGGGAGCGCCGCGAAGCCGGCGAGCCAGTTCGAGTTCGACGAGTCGTCCTGTGCGGAGAGCCTGTCCCGCAGCTGCGCGAGCCCGCGCGATACGCGCTTGCGCGCGGCCTCGGGCGAGACGCCGGTGCGTTCGGCGATCGCTCGTGACGGGAGCTGCTCCTCGTAGGCGAGCAGCACGGCGCGGCGGTACGGCTCGTCGAGCGCGAGCACGGCGTCCATGAGTCGTCGGGCCTGGATGGCGCGCTCGACGACGTCGCTGCTCGGCGGCGCGAGCGAGTCGCGCTCCGTCGCGTAGGTGGACTCGCGCGCCGACCGCCGACCGTCGCTGCGGCGCTTCATGCGCACGACGTTCTGCGCGACGCCGCGCAGCCACGCCCGCAATCCCGGCTCGGAGCCGGCGTCGACGGGCGGACGTACCAGCCCGGCGAGCAGCGTTTCCTGCACCACGTCCTCGGCGAGGTCCTCGTCGCGCACGAGCTGTCGAGCCAGGCGCCGCAGCCAGTCGGTCTGAGCGGCAAGGCGATGCGGGTCGAGGGACGGGTTCTGGGACTCCATGGGCACCGACAAGCTTGCCGCGGGCGCTGGAGCGTGACGAGAAAGGCCCGAAGAAGGAGAGATCGTGGGCGGCAGCGCGTGCTGGGGGGTGCGACGAGACCGCGCGATCGAGTGGCGGGGATCCGGCGGCTGGCGTAGTCTTGAACCATGCCCACAGCGACGAGACTTCGCCGATGCCGCAGCGTGGCCGGGCTCGTCTGCGTTGCGCTGTTCGCCCTGTCGGGCTGTTCCGCCGGGGAGCCCGAGCCTCCCGAAGCGACGCCCGCCCCTGTGAGTGCTGCCATGCCGCCGCCGCAGGTCCGCGAGCCCGCGCCCGAGCCGGAGGTCGTCCCGGACTGGCTGCCCGTGTCGACGGACGCCGCGCAGCCGGGCCCGGCGCCTGAGGGCTGGCCGTGGGTGCGCGTGCTGGCGAACGGCGACGTCGTGCCGAGCGACTGCGACGAGCACCGCGACGTCGAACCGTCGCCGCACGCGAAGTTCGAAGCGTGGCTCGACTGCGTGACCTCGCGCGGGGAGACCGAGCCGTCGGACTCGGGAATGGACGAGGACGGGCGCGTTTGGTCCCGGGGCCTCGTCGTGTACGCGCATCGCGACGCGCCGTTCGCGAAGGTCTCCGTGATCGTTCGACTTGGGTTGGGCCGACCCGTGCGCGTCCGACGCTTCTATCTGGCGGCCCGGTCCGCTGCGCAGGGCAAGCTAACCTTCGTCGATCTGACGCGCCCGACGGACCGGCTGGGCCGGTCAAAGCAGGAGCTCGAGCGAATGGAGCTGCTGGGGTGCCCCGTGCTCACGTGGGTGGAGGTCCTGAAGCCGGATAGCGGGCCGGTCCCCGGCGCGCATCGAAGGCTGCGCTATTACCCGTGGCGAACGGAGAGCCTATCCGAGACGGAGGTCAACCTGGCGCGCTGGCTCGACCGCAGGCAAGCGGAATGGCCGCTCCTTCTGCATGCGCGGATCGACCCCGAACCCTACCAGTGGAACGAAGGCGCCACGTGCGCCGAGTGGCTGGGCCTCCTCGACGCCGCCTGGCGGGCGGGCTTCCGCGCGTTCACGGTGAGCTGAGCGAGAGCCGCGACGATGACGACTTCCGTCCGAAGGCACGACTCCCGCGACCCCTCGCGCTCGCAGGACTCTGTCTTCTTGGCTTGATCGCGATCGAACTAGGGGAGTTGTTCTTCTGGTTCGACACGAGCCAGGGCCTCAACGCACAGTCGCAGCGGCGCTGCGTGCTCTACGGGCTGCTCGGCCTCGACGTGTCGCTCTTCGTCGGGCTCGTTCCGTTCCGGCGCCGCGAGGCGCGTCACAGCTGGATCGGAGTTCTAATCACATTGGTGAGCGCGGGATCCGGCCTCGACTTGCTCGGCTTCCTCGGCCTGTTTCAGGCGCTCGGGCTGCAGCAGATCGTGCTGATTCCTCTACGTCTGATCCCGCACGGCCTGGGCTTGTACCTGGCCTTCCGGGCACCCACCGATCGGGTTCTGACCGGGCCGCCACTGATCGCGGGGCTTGGCCCTCCGTTCTCGAAGACCTGATCGGCTCTCGATCAGGGAGTGGCCTGAATCGGGAACACCGCGATGTTGTACGTGGCCTTGCCACCGGCGCGGGAGAACTCGCCGCCGACCACGACGTAGTGGCGTGAGGCCGCGATGGCGAAGGGGGAGCCGAAGACCTGTGGGTTCCACGGGCTCGGGGCACCCGTGACGACATCGACCGACGCCGCTCCCCGACGAAACTGACCGCCTACCGTCTGCATCGAGCCGCCGAAGTAGACGTACTTGCCAGCGACAGCGAGGGCGTCCAGGTCGCCCGTTCCTGCTCCTTCGATTTCGGCGTTGAAGGGAAGCAGTGCACCCGTGTCGGCGTCGAGCGCTCCAAGCTTGCGCCTGAGCTGACCGTTCAGCTGCGTGAAGCCACCGGCGACGAAGAGGGCTCCCCGGTAGTGTTGCACGAGTCCCGGAGCGGAAGGCGCCGCACCCAGGAACGTCGCCGGCTGAGCCGTGACCGGATTCAGACGAGCGACTCGATCGGCCTCGATCCAGGGGTTCCCGATCTCCGTGAATTGCCCGCACACGTAGAGCGCGTCGAGCTGAGGAGAGTAGGTGAAGTCGAAGACCCTGTTGCCGTCCAGCTGTACGAAGGCGGCTTGCAGTGCGCCGGTGTCCAAATCGAGGGCGCACGAGTCGCGGTAGCTCAATCCCGTCGTCTGGAACTGGCCCGAGGCGTACAGGGTGTTGCCCACGACCTCGATCGTGCTGACCGAGGGCTGCCCTTGGAGTGGCATCGGGGGCTGGAAGCTCTGGAGCAAGCTCCCCGACTGCCGATCGATCCCGGCGAGCGCGCGCATGGGCTGGGTGTTCACCCGCGCGAAGGTCCCACCCGCGTAGACTGCGTCTGCGGTGACTTCGATCGTGATTGCGGAGCCGGCCCAAGGCTCATCGAGCTCGGCAAAGAGCTGCGGCGACCAGTCGGTCACGCGTCCGAGGCCCAGATCGATCTCCACGAGCCCCCCGCGGAACACGGCGCAGCCAAGGTCGAAGTCTCCGACAAGCACGATGTCGGCGCCGTCAACGGCGAAGTCGAAGACGCGGCCGTTGCCGTTGAACGCGTCGTCCACGTTCGGGGCCCACCCCGTCACCCAACCCGTGTCGAGATCGACCTGTCCGACGTTCTTGCGGCGACGTCCACCGAGGAAGCCGAACTGCCCTCCGACCAGGACCCGATTGCCGTTCCCCTTCAGGGCGTCCACGGCGAGACCGCCGCCCGAGTCGTAGGCCACCACCGGCGCCCATGGAAAGAGGTTCGAACTGCTCCGTTCGAGGGAGGCGAGGCACGTGCGTGGTTGCCCGTTCACCGCGGTGAAGCTCCCGCCGATCACCAGGCGCTGACCGATCACCTCGATGGCGTGTAGCGTCCCTTCCACGTCAGCGGCGAACGGAGTGAGTGCGTCACTCAGGAGATCGACCTCGGCCACGACGTCACGCGCCTGACCAAGGACTTGAGTGAAACCTCCTCCCAGGTAGAGGGAGTCGCCATCCACATCGAGCGCACTGACGAATCCGCTGGGCGACGGATCCCACTGCGTGTCGAGGAGCGCCGAGACCTTGTCCACGCGGAACAGGTTGTTGCGATCGCGCCCCTGGATCGTCTTGTCGAAGTTGCCTCCGAGATAGACCTGGTCCCCATGCACGGCAAGAGTCCGAGGGATCTCGGACGGGCTGAACTGGACACCCGGGGTCGGGTGCCAGGGGAGGAGCTGTTCGGTGACGAGGTCGACAGCGAAGGCGGCCAGCCGGTGGGTGTCGCCGTCGGGGTAGCACTGGCCGGCGGCGTACAACGTCGTTCCGTCGACGAGCAGGTCTCTGATCTCGCCGACCTCGGGCAGGCCCAGGTCGGAGAGCGTTCCATTTGGCATCAAGTGGACCAGGTCACGCAACCCATCGATGGTCTGGAAGTCACCGCCGAGGATCCACCCACCCGACGGGTGTTGCACGACAGCCAGGACCTTACCGGCCACGGTCGGAAGGCTCATCACCTTGTCACCGGACGACTCGTCGGTGACGAGGAAGGGTCCGGTCACGCCTCCGATGTACGTGAAGTCGCCGCAGGCGAAGAGCGAGTCGCCATCGAGTTCCAGGTCGAAGACGGGGCCGTTCGGGACAGGCAGGCTCTCGAGCGGCTCGCTAGAGGGTTGGTCCTCAGCCGTTGCGGAGTTCACGATGAGACCAGCGAGGACGAGGAATCGGGCGAGCTGAGAGACTTGCATTGGAGCGTTCGGATCGGGAAATGTCTGTGCAGGCGATCTACCCAGACTATCCGGTCGTCCGTAGGGCGGAACCCGACGCATGGCATCTCCACCCGCGGCAGTCCGGACGACTTCGAGAGGACCCGCAGGTGGTGGACTGACCTCGAACACGGCTCGAGTGTCGGGTGACGAAGGTGCTCCCGAAGTCACGAGGGCCGCGGCCGAGGCCTGCGCTGGCGCCGCGATCAGCGCGTCGAGATCCAGTGCCCGAGGAACGCGCCGCGGGTCAGCGCGACGGCCACGAGCAGAGCTCCGAGCAGGACGAAGACGAGGAGGACGGGCCAGCGCGGCCAGCCCTTCCCTGCGGCGCCGCGCGCTGCGTCCTGACGTGCGTCGCGATCGGACGTCAATGCCCGATCTACGGCAGGGTCCGCTCGTAGGCCTGCGCGAAGAGCCGACCGAGCTGCAGGCTGCCCTCGGGGCCGAAGGTCGGAGCGGGGGGGTGCGGCGTGAGCGAGCCCGTCTTCACGAACCACAAGAGCGGATCCGCGGCGGCGACGCTCGCGATCTTCGCGTCGAGCTCGTCCAGGTTGCTGTCGCCCCAGAGCAGGTCGTTGCGGAGCTCGGCGACGAACCACTTGAGGTTCGGCGCGCCGAGGTCCGTGCGCAGGCTCGAGACGAGGTTCGTGAGGTTCGACGCGTACTGGTTGCGGTGCGGCGTCCACCAGGCGTCGTGCTCACCGGGCAGCCAGAGCACGCCCTCGAGGACGGGCGCGAAGCCGCGGCTGGTGAGGTCGGCGAGGCTCTGGCGGACGAAGCGCACGGCCGCGTCGTACTGCGGCCGGCTCGCGTTCGGGTGCGTGGGCACCCAGTCGACCAGGAAGGCTGCGCTGTCGGTGAGCTTGATCACGGCGACGGGGTCGTCGAGCAGGCGATCGGCGGCGTGCCCGAACGAGAGCTCCGGGCCGTAGTTGTGCAGGTAGTCGACCGGCGCGAGCGGAGCCCAGTCGGTGGACGTGTGCACGCCGCCGCCGAGGCGATAGCGATAGAGCACGTCCTGCTGCGGCTGGTCGAGGCCGGCGAAGCGCGGGTAGTTCGCGATCTCGGAGACGTAGGCGCCCTCACCCTCCATGCTGCGCTGGCCGGCCATCACGAAGACGCGCACCGTGTCGCCCTTCTCGGCGGGCAGGCCGTTCGCGAACGGCTCGGACACGTGCGCGAGGTCGAAGCCGATCGTGGTCAGGTAGGCGTCCGCGTGGGCCTCGCCGAGCTGCAGCTGACCCTCCGTCCCGAAGTGGTAGTGCGGCGCGTTGTCCGTGTTGATCTTGAACGCGAGGTGGCTCGACTCGACGAAGTACGCGAGCGGATCCGCATCCGTGGCCGAGAGCTGCTGCTCGAGCAGCTGGCGCATGTTGTCCGCGTAGTCGAGGCCCCAGATGCACTTGAAGCTCGTGCCGCCGACGAACACGGGCAGGTTCGGAGCGTTGAGGTCGGTCCGGAAGCGCGCGATGAGCGCCGTGAGCCGCGGGCCGTACTGAGCGACGAAGTTGTCGTCGAGCATGTCGTTCTCGCCCTGCTGCCAGACGAGGCCGGAGAGCTCCCACGCGACGCCGTTGCTGGTCAAATCGGCCAGCGCGGTCTGCATCAGCGCGATCGTGCGCGAGTACATCTGCACGCCCGACGTGCTGTCCGGGTCCCAGTCGACCGCGAGGTTCGTGCCGCCCTTGGCGGACTTGACGACGCCGACGCGATCCCCGGTCTCGGCGGCGACCTTGCGCGCGAAGGTGACCTCGGGCCCGAGCTTCTTCGACTGCAGCGCCGGCTGCATCGGGATCCAGCCGTTCGAGGTCTCGCCGCCCGCGGCGCCGAGCTCGTACCAGATCATCGCGTCGGTCTGCGGCGCTCCGACCCCGACGAAGGGCGGGTAGTCGTCGATCTCGTTCCCGTTCGCGTCGGCGCCCTCCGCGTTCGACTGCCCGGCGACGAGGAAGATGCGCATCGGGGTCTCGCCGGTGCCTTGGGTCGCTGTCGCGGTCGCGCAGCTCGCGAGCGAGCTGGTCAGGACCTGCACGAGAAGCGTGGCGACGAGGAGCGGCAGCAGCGCAGCGACGCGCAGGCGGTTGATGGAGGTCATGCGGGCTTGGGGGCAGAGATGTCGGACGAGCGCGGCCCTCGACCAGGCCGCCCGGTCCTCATCCTAGCCGAGCCCGAGCAAGCGCGCTTCGCGTCACGCGCGACTTCGAGCCGTCATGGCTGAAACGTCACGGCCAGCGCCTGCGAGGTGTTGAACTGCCCGCCGCACGGCGAGCCGCTGACGTCCCGGTACCAGGTCTGGAAGACGCGCACGTCGCCAGCGCTCCAGCCGCCCTGCACGGAGAGCCCGGCGGCCCAGCTCGCCGAGCCGCTCGCGTCGAGGACGCGCACGTCCAGGCGCTGGATCGCGCCACCCGCGCAGCGCAGGCCGTCGCCGAAGGTCGCGCCGCTGCCGCCGTTCACGGCTTGCGCGCCGACGAACAGCAGCGCGGGGCTCGGCCCGGGGCCCTGGGTCATCTGGAACGCCAGGTCGTCGACGCCGACGCTCGTGCTGCCCGAGGCTGCGAGGAGGGCGCCCGCGCCTCCGGAGTTCGCGCAGCCTTCGCCGGTGGCGCCGGCGTTGCCGCAGGGGCACGCGGTGCCCGTTCCGTCGCCGAAGCAGAGATCGACGATGTCCGCCTGCGGTACGACGCTGCCGCTGACGAAGACGCCGTCCGTGACGACGCCAGACTCGTACTGGTAGGAGCTCTGCGCCGTGTTGACCATGGCGGGCTGCGAAGCCGAGAACGGCTGCAGCAGCTTGACCGACACGTCGACGCCGTGGTCGTGCAGGTTGGCGTCGAGGGAGAACTCGATCTGCGACGGCTCGACGGTGATGACGAGCGCGGCGATGCTGCTGCCGTGGCCCGGGATGTAGAGGTCCGTGAAGGTCCCCGTACCGTTCTCGAAGTCGCCGGGCGTGTAGGTCCACTCGAACGTGCCCGTCATCAACGACGTCGGCCCGCCGGGCGCGCCGGTGTCGACGTGCAGGTCGTCGAAGTGGAACACGCGGGTGCTCAGCTGAGCCGAGGCGGAGCTCGCCGCGGCGGCGACGCCGGCGAGGAGGGCGAGGGTGCGGACGATCGTTCGTGCGTGCTTCATGGTTCGCGGGTGAGCCGTGCTCGGGCGGGAGTCGCGACGGGAATCGACGCGATCTCCAGCGCGAGTGGCTGGACGATTCGAAGGTAGCACGCGTTTCGTGTCGTGTTGGGGAGGGCGCGCGTGATCACGACAGAGTTCACGGCGAGCCTGCGAGTCGTTCTCACCGTTCGCCGTGGGTGCTGCTTCGGCGGCCCTCACGGGACCCTCTGTCTCGAACGCGAGCGCTTGATCGGGCGGGTCCACTCCGTCTGCGGTACGGTGCGGCCATGCGTCCGACCGACACGATTCCGCCGCGCTTCGCCGGGGCTCCGAGCCCGACGCTTTGCGTTTCTCAGGACCCGTCCGCCAAGACCGTCGGCCTCGTGGGGACGATGGTCGCTCTGGTGAGTGCGTCGTTCGCCGTCAGAGGCGCTCACGGGTTCTACCTGTCCTGGACCGCGTCGCCCGCGCGCCTGGCGCAGCAATCCGGCGACTGCGAGATCGAAGGCCACAGGGAGGCCTACCTGTGCACTGGGCCAACGGGTGCCGCGCGCCTGGTCTCGAGTCAGACCGCGACGGCCGCTGGGGCTGCGTGACGTTCGGCGTGAACGTGACGCGCCGCTCGCCGCGACCCGCGATCTTGGGCCGGCCCCGCTTCGACCTGTCCAGGGACGTGCCCGAGATGGTTCTCCTCGGAGTTTCCGGGGTGGCCATCAGCCAACGGGAGTCCCTCCCGCAGGAGGCGTGAGCGGTTCGATGTACGATGTCGGGCATGGTCGAAGGAGCAAGCGCGGACGGATCCCTGCGATGAGGAGGCCTTCGTCACGCGAGCGCGACGCCGCATTGGAGACCTGCTACGAGAGCCGCGTGGAGCGGCCGCTCCACGTCGTCTTCGCGTTCCATCGCTCGCCCGCGAACCTCGCGCGGCTGCTCGGCGAGTGGCCGGGCTTCGGCCTGCTCGCCCACGAGCAGGAGGTCGCAGAAGGCAGCGAGACCTGGATCCAGCAGCGCGTCGCCGGGATGCTGCCGGTGGCGATGGGCTTCCTCCACACGACCTACGATCCGCCACGGCGCTTCGAGGAGACGATGATCCACGGTCCCTTCGAGGTGTTCGTGCACTCGCACGAGTTCGTCGACGCGGGGGTGGCGACGATCGTGCGCGACCGGGTTCGCCTCACGCTGCCCTGGTGGTATGGCGGCCGGTGGATGAGCCGCAAGGTCCCGGCGCTGTGGCTGGACGAGTTCTTCGCCTTCCGCCACCGCCGGCTGGCGGAGCTCGTCGAAGCCGGCGCGCTGGACTGATCGCCATGGTGATCGCTACCTGGATTCTGTTCGTGCTGGGGTGCCTCGGCGCCGCGGACATCCTGCTGTTCCACTCGATCTCCCACGGCATTCGCCAGCACGCGCCGTCGCGGATGGAACTCTGGTCGCACGCGGCGCGTGGACCGACCTACGCCGCGCTGTTCATCGCGATCCCGAGCCTGCACCTCGGTGGCGGGTGGTTCGTCGGGCTGCTGGTGCTGCTGGTGATCGATCTCGCGATCTCCATCTGGGACTTCAGCCTCGAGGGGCGCAGCCGAGCCCAGCTGGGCGGCCTCCCGACCGGCGAGTACTTGCTGCACGTGTTTCTGGCGATGCTGTTCGGCGGGCTGGTCGTCGCCGTGCTCTTCGAGGGCGGAGGGCTGTTGCGCGAGCCGACCGAGCTGCGCTGGGAGCCGGCGCCCGTGCCGGTGCTGCTGCACTGGGCGATGCTCGCGATGGCGCCGGGCGTGCTGGCTTCGGGGGTGCTCGACGCCCGGGCGGCGCTGCGACTGGGGCGTGACCGTGGCGAGCGGTCCCGGTCGGATCGCAGCGGAATGCGGACACCGGACTGAAGACCGCGGTCTCGGCGAGTCGTGACCGGGCGCGCGGCGACCGCCGCCGACGTGACCAGTGGATCCCCGCCGCGGTCTTCGTGTTCCTGGCCCTGGGGATGGGCTACGCGATCGCCGAGAGTTCGATGATCACGAGGCACCGCTCCGTCGCCATCTGCACCGCCCTGCCGGTCCTCGCGCTGTTCTTCCTTCACGAGCCGGTCGGAATCCTGATTCGAAGGATCGACGGTGCGCTGCGGCACGGGACTCGGCGATGATCGGTGAGGCGGAGGGCGCTGCTCGTTCGCGCCGACCGACGACCTCGCCCTCCACCACGCGACCCGCCGTGACCTTCACTCCCGACCTCGACGCCTACTTCGCGCGCCTCGGCGACGATGGCCCGCGCGAGCCGAACCTCTCGAACCTCGACCGGCTCGTCGCCGCGCACGCGCGCGGCATCCCGTTCGAGAATCTCGACGTGCTGCTCGGCAAGGGCATCTCGCTCGCGGCCGAGGACGTGGAGCGCAAGCTCGTCCACGCGGGCCGGGGCGGCTACTGCTTCGAGCAGAACAGCTTGATGCTGACAGTCCTCACGGCGCTCGGCTACGACGTGCAGCCCATCAGCGCGCGCGTGCGCATCGGGCGGCCGCGCAGCGTCACGCCCGCGCGCACCCACCTGTTCCTGCGGGTCGAGCTGGACGGCCGGACACGGCTGGTCGACGTCGGTGTTGGAGCGCTCTCGCTGACCTCGTCGATCGAGCTCGTGCTCGACACGCCGCAGGAAACGCCGCACGAGACGCGCCGCATCGTGGCGACCGGAGAGTGGGACGGCCTCGAGCGGCGCTCGCCCGACGCGCGGCTCTATCACCAGGTGCGCCTCGGCGACGCGTGGGAGGATGTCTGCGACTTCACGCTCGAGGAGATGCACCCGATCGACCGCGAGCTGGGCAACTGGTACACGAGTGCGCACCCGGAATCGCACTTCGGCTCGCGCCTCGTCGTCGCGCGCGCGACCGAGACGGGCCGCGTGAGCCTGTTGAACTGGGAGCTGAAGCGCCGCGACGCGAGCGGCGACGCGGAGACGCGCACGCTGGAGTCCGAGGAGGAGCGCCTTGCCGTCCTGCGCGACGAGTTCGGCCTCGACTTCCCTGAGGGGACGCGCTTCCCGCTCTTCGGGGAGGGCTGAGCGCGGGACGCGGGGAGAATGTGCGAGTCGCGCGCGCCGGCGCCCGGCGCCTGGCAAGATGCACGCCATGCGATCCGCACTCTTCACGCTCCTGCTCCTCGCCGCGCCGGCCTTTGCGCAGAGCGAGCACCCCGTCCCCGCCGACTCTCGCTGGCTGACCTTTCCCGGGGGCGAAGGTCCCGGCGCCGGCAAGCACGTCGTCCTCATCGCCGCGGATCAGGAGTACCGCAGCGAGCAGTCGCTGCCGATGCTCGCGCGCCTGCTCGCCGAGCGGCACGGCTTCCACACGACGGTGCTCTTCAGCCTGAACGACGACGGCCTCGTCGATCCGACGAAGAAGATCCGCTGGGAGCAGGAGGACGTCGTGCACGACATCCCCGGGCTCGAGCACCTCGCGACGGCGGACCTGCTCGTGCACTTCAGCCGGCTGATCACGTTGCCCGAGGAGCAGCTCGAGCACGTCTACCGCTACCTCGATTCGGGCAAGCCGCTCATCGGCCTGCGCACGGCGAACCACGGCTTCATCGGCTTCGAGTACGTGATGGACGATCGCAAGATCGACTTCGGCGAGGACGTGCTCGGCGGCTCGTTCCGCAGTCACCACGGACGCTGGCACGCCGACTCGACGCGCGGGATCGTCGTCGAGGAGCAGAATGACCACCCCGTTCTTGCCGGAGTGACAGACGTCTGGGGTCCGTCCGACGTCTACCGCACCTATCCCGAAGGCGGCGGGCTGCCGGAGGGCTGCACGCCGCTCCTGATGGGGCAGCCGCTGATGGGGCGCTCGCACGACGACGCGGTCAACGAGGCGTTGATCCCGCTGCCCGTCGCGTGGGTCAAGACCTGGACGGGTCGCACGGGCAAGACGGCGCGCGTCTTCCACGCGACGATGGGCAGCGCGAAGGACTTCGAGAGCGCGGGGCTGCGGCGGCTGTTCGTCAACGCGACGTACTGGTGCGTCGGTCTCGAGGCGGCCATCCGCCCGGACGCCAGCGTCGAGATCCTCGGCGACTACGCACCGCTCGCCAGCGGTTTCGCTTACGAGGAGCTGGGGGTCGTGCCGCGCTTGCCGAGTGCGTACGACTCGCGGGTGGTGCGCGCTGCGGACGAGGAGTGATCAGCCGTGGCGCAGCGAGCGACGCGGTAGCCTCTCGGTTGGCGTCGACCGAGCTGGGTGGGAGGCGCCAGAGCCTCGCGCCCTACTTCGGCAGCTCGATCTTCAGCTCGATGGGCTCCGCGCCAACCACCAGGGCCTGGTCGTACTGCTCGAGTCGGTCGCCGATGACCTCGAGGCGATAGACGCCGATCGGGAGGCTGAGCTGCAGGGGCCACTCGTGGGTGGTGAGGCTGCGGCTCCAGGCGCGCTCGGGTCCAGCGTCTCCTTCGGCGAAGAACGTGACGCGCGTGCGGTCGGCGACCTCCCCGCGCGATCCTACGACGGTCAGCGTCATCGGGACCTGGGCGGGGAGCGTGATCGGGACCTGGACGGCGCCGACCGCGGCGCGGAAGGGCTCGGTGCTGGCGGAGTTGCCGCGCAGCTGGCCGCTGATCGTGACCTGGTACCGCCCGCCGGGCAGGAGGTCCTCGACGATCAGGTTCCCGTACTCGTCGAGCGAACCGCCGCCGGACCAATGGTGGTATTCGGAGCCACGCGGACCGAGACGCGCCACCTCGTAGGACAGGCGCTCCGGCGGGGCCAGTCCGCCCTCGACCATCACTTGCACGTTGGCCCGGCTCAGCGTGTCGACCCAGTCACCGTGGACGAGCTCGACTTGCGCGCTACCCGGAGCGACGCGCCGCGCGTCCACGGAGTTCGCGTAGCGCACCCTGCGAATCGAGCCATCGGCCTCGCGGAAGACGGAGATGCCGCGCGTCCGCGCTCGGCACCAGAGGTCGTAGCCGACCGAGCGCGTGTCGATCGAGACGAGCTCGAAGGTGCCGTCGTTGCCCGTCGTGGTCCGGGGCCGGCCCCAGTACTCCTCGCTGGTGAGTCCGTCGGGGAGCGGGGGGCCGTAGGCGTCGACGTCCACGAAGGCGAACACCTCGGCGCGCGCAACGGGATCGCCCCTGTAGTCGACGACGCGTCCGCGAATGCGCGCCGACTCGCTCCCGTGCAGCTCGACGACGGCTTCGGGCGAGCGGGGGTTG
>CAYGST010000031.1:0-395 GCA_964352415.1 uncultured Planctomycetaceae bacterium
GCGTACCACCAGGTCGAATCCGCGGCCCAGGACCCCGAGTAGCTCTCGTCGATCGTCAGCGTGAGCACGGACAGCGCGATCGCGCCGAAGGTCATCGCGCTCGGCAAGAACCAATAGCTGCTGCGCACGTCGCGCAGGAACTGAATCAGGTAGGCATTCATCGAGGGATCCAGGGGGGGGGCGGACGGTGCAGTGTGTGGAGGAGGCCCGCTCCTGGCCAGCCCGCAGCGGGGATGGCGGCCACGCGGAGAAGCGCCTATCCTCCTCGCGGACGATCGTCGCGCCGGGCTGCGGCGAGCTCGATCGGACGACTCCCAAGCTGATGACACGACTCTCGAATCGATTGCTTCCCGGGCTCCTCCTCGTCGCGCTGACCGCGTGCGGAGAGGAACAGG
>CAYGST010000031.1:405-19064 GCA_964352415.1 uncultured Planctomycetaceae bacterium
CGCCGCAGCCCGGCGCCGCGATCGAACGATCCACCACGCTGATGATACGAACTTCGAATCGCCTACTACCCGGTCTCCTCCTCGTCGCGCTAGGCGCGTGTGGAGCGGGACAAGACGACGCGCCGCCGCCGAACGTCGTGCTCGTCGTCCTCGACACCGTGCGCGCCGACCACGTGTCCTGCTACGGGTACGAGCGGGAGACGACGCCTCATCTCGACGTGCTCGCTGCGTCCGCGACGCGCTACACGAGCGTCCGGGCAACGGGGCCGTGGACGCTTCCGAGCCACGCCTCGATGTTCACGGGGCGCTTCGCGTTCCAGCACCGCGCCGACAGCCTCCAGAACGAGGACGGGCAGTGGCGCGAGCTGCCGCTGAAGCAGGAGCACACGACCCTCGCCGAGGCGCTCGGAGAGCTCGGCTACCGCACGGGGGGCTTCGCCGCGAACACGGGTTACCTGCGCACCGAGTTCCAGCTCGACCAGGGCTTCGACCGCTACGAGGTCGAGCGCGAGCCCGGCGTCCTGCTGAACGAGCGGGCGCTCGCCTGGCTCGACGAGAGCGAAGGGCCGTTCTTCCTGTTCGTCAACTACATGGACGCGCACCGCCCGTACAACACGCAGGCGCTGCCCGAGGACCGGTTGGCCGACGTGCCCTGTGACGCGTCGATTCCCTCCGAGCGACTGCTCGACCGGCTGATCGGGGTGGTGCTGCGTGACGGCAAGCCCGCGCCGCCGAAGCTCAAGGAGCAGGTCACCGCCTGCTACGACCTCGGCATCGCGAACGCCGACCTGGCGATGGGGGAGCTGGTCGCCGAGCTGCGGCGCCGCGGGCTCTACGAGGACACGCTCTTGATCGTCACCTCCGACCACGGCGAGTACCTGGGTGAGCACGGGCTCGTGGAGCATTCGAAGGACGTCTATGAGCCCGCGCTGCACGTGCCGCTGGTCCTCAAGGCGCCGGGCGGCGCGACGGGCGCCGTCGACGACGCGCTGCTGTCCCTCGCGGACTTGCCGCGTCTGGTTGCGGGCGGTCTTCCGGGTCCGCTGCGCGATGACCTGCACCAGCACTTCCCGCTCCTCCTCGAGCGCGACTTCACTCTCGCGGAGATCAGCCTCTCGCGCGAGCGCGACATGCGCTCGTCCTACGCCGCGCGCTTCCGCCGGCAGCGACAGGCGTACTACGCGGATGGCCACAAGTTGATCCTCTCGACGGACGGCCAGCACGAGCTCTATGACCTCGACGCCGATCCGGACGAGGCGACGAACCTCTACGACGCGGAGGCGCAGCTCACGCAGGCCTTGACCGAAGGGCTCGAGACCTTCGTCGCCGAGCACCCCGCCGACTTCGCCGCCGGCGACGCGCCCGTCTTCGACGAGGAGGCGATGCGCGCCCTCATCGACCTCGGCTACGCGGGCGGCGAGGACGAGGAGCAGCCCCAGCGGCCGAAGGACGCGGACCCGGAGTGATGCTGGAGCGAAGAGTGCGGGGACTGAGCACCACGTCGCTGCTCTTCCTGGCCGTCGGCTGCGTCGCGACGGTCGTGCCCTCTGAGGTCGAGCGTACTCCGAGCGTCGCGTTGGGCCCCGCGAGTGACTCCGCCCTCGGGCGGCTCTTCGGCTCGCCCGGGCCCGTCGCGGCGTCGGAGTTCGCGCCGCTCGACCGCAGCGATGAAGGGCTCGATGCTCGGCTCGCTCTGGCCGCGACGGCGGAGTCCTCGATCGACGCCCAGACCTACATTTGGCACGAGGATGGGACGGGGAGTCTCCTGCTCGACGAGCTCCTCGAGGCTGCGGACCGCGGCGTGCGCGTACGGCTCCTGATCGACGGCTTTCGGCTCGAGGGCAATGAACGGCTCGACGAAGCGCTCGATCTGCACCCGAACCTCGAGCTGCGCGTCTTCAACCCGACGATGCATCGGAGTGGCGTCCTCGAAGTGGTCGAGGTGATCGAGAACCTGGATCGTCTCGACCACCGAATGCACAACAAGCTGTTCCTCGTCGACGGTGTCGCGGCGATCTTCGGCGGGCGTAACGTCGGCGACGAGTACTTCGGTCTGGGGGAGGAGGCGGACTTCCGTGACCTGGACCTCCTCGCTTGCGGACCTGTCGTCGGCGGGCTGGCCGACTCCTTCGACGCGTTCTGGAACGGACCCTGGACAGTTCCTCTCGGTGACCTCATCGAGCCGGCTCTCGAATCGGTGGCGCGGCGCGCGACCCACGAGCGAGCCCGGTCGACGCTCACCGCGCTGCACGACTTCGACGAGCGCCTCGAGGCACGTCGCTCGGTGGAGCCGGCGGGCTGGCTCCAGGCGCTCGGCCGCGCGCGGGCCAGGATGGTCCCTGGGGAGGCTCAGGTCCTCCACGACCAGGCGGAGATCGAGCGCGCAGGCGCTGCGGGAGTGCTCGCTCGGGCCTTCGAGGCGGCCTTCGCGGAGGAGCCGGGCGATGCCCTGATCGTGACGGCCTACCTGGTTCCCGACGCCGAGCTGCTCGAGTGCGTGCGGGCCCACGTAAGGGCGGGGAGCAGAGTCCGGATCCTGACCAACTCCTACGTCAGCACGAACCAGCCCCTCGTCCACGTCTACTACTCGTCCTCGCGCCACGACCTCCTCGCCGCGGGCGTCGAGCTCTACGAGCTTCGCGGGGACGCCTGGAGCCACGTGCGTCACCGCTCGCCAGGCAGCCGTGCACGCAAGCTTGGCCTGCACGCCAAGAGCGCCGTATTCGGTGACGCGCACGTGCTCGTCGGCTCCCTGAACCTCGACCCGCGATCGATGGAGCTGAACACGGAGCTCGGCGTGCTCATCGAGAGCCGCGAACTCGCGGCCTGGGTGCGGGAGTGCCTCTCACGGGAGCTGGCCGGGCGGAACTCCTGGCGCGTGGAGGAGGACGGCGACGGAGGGCTTCGCTGGTCGACCCTGGGCCTCGTCCTGGACGAGGAGCCGTTCATGGGGGCCGGGGAGCATGCTCGCGAGTGGTTCCTCCGGCTCTTGCCGCTGCGGGAGGAGATGTAGCGTGGGGCGAAGCTCGTTGGACATCGCGCTCGTCACGATCCTCGGATTGTGCGCTTGCGCAGGGCCTCCGGCGCCCGTGGTGCTGGACCCCGTCGCGGAGGCCCGCTGGGCGGTCGCGGGCTTCCGCGATACGAGCCCGCTGATCGTCGAGCGTCTCGATCGCGCCGCCGCCTGGGCGGTGTTCGCCGACACCGAGAATCCGCAGGACCCCTGCACGCACGAGGGACTCCTGTTCGAGGTTGGGCGTGAGCCGCGCGCGGTCTTCCTCCATTGCCAAAGCGGGCCCAGCGCTCCGGCCGGGGGGAGCGATCACCTGCTCGTGATCCTGGACGACCCCTCGGACGTGAGGCTTCTCCACGAGGGTGCACTGGAACTCGGAGACGCGCCGCTCTTGGCCGTCCACGACGAAGAGGGTCTGGTCGATCTCGTCGCGAAGCGCCTGCTACTCACGACGTCGACCCGCGGCTTGCTGTTCGACCCGTCACGCCCAGCGCGGATGCTCTCGCTCCGGAGAGTTCCCGCGGGTTCCGATTCGGAATGATCCGCGGCGGCTGCGGCAGTCTCCACGGGTCCCGACAGAGCTGGAACTCGCGGGGGCGAGCACGCCAGCGTCGCTCGCCCCCGGTCGCTCCTCTCTCCGGTCGTTCAGGGAATCGTCAGCACGACCTCGGCCGGCTCGGCGAGACCGCCGTCGGGTAGCGTGAGCTCGAGCGCGATGGGCTTGGCGCGGTCGCCAGAGAACACCCGGTAGGTCCGCTCCGCGGTGCGCGGCACGAGCAGCTCGAAGCGACCCTCGTGATCCGTGTGCACGAAGGTCTTGTCGCGCGCGAGGCTCAGGTCGCCGAACTCGGTCGGTGTCTTGCAGTCGATGAACATCGCGTTCTCGCTGAGCGGGCTGCCGTCCGATGCCCGCACGACGATGCCGGTGAGCCGCACGCGCTCTGCCTCCGTCGCGAGGCGGATCTCCAGCCAGGTGTCGTCGCCCGGCGCCGACTGCGCGAGGAAGGCGACGCCCTTGTAGTCCGAGTCGTAGTCGTACTGCCGCGCGCGAGAGGGGTCCTGGTGGAAGATGAAGTTGTGGCGGTGGGCGGCGAGGCCGCGCAGCACGAAGGCTCCGGACTCATCGGTCACGGTGGAGGCCTGCACCACGGGGGTGCGCGGGTCGTGTACGTGCCACGGCCCGGCGAACAGGCGGACACCGGCGAGCGGCTTGCCCTCCCCATCGAACAGGCGTCCACGATAGGAGCCGCCCCCAGCATCGACTCGCAGTTCGACGCCATCGTCGGCCTTCTTGGGGATGTCGAGGACCCAGCGGCGACCGTCCTCGGCTTCGATCTCGAACTGGTAAGCCGGGGTGTTCAGGTCGAGCGGGATACGCCCGTTCGGATCAACGGCGGTCCAGTTGTCGTAGCCGGAGTGACTGACACGCCAGCCCTCGAAGCCCTCGCTCTCGCCATTACCGAGCACGAGCCTCGCGAAGCGCGGCCCGCGATCAGTGGGGATCACCACGCGCACGACCGACTCCTCACCGCGTTCGAGCTGGACCGTGGCGTTGTTGTCTCCGGAGAACGACGAGTCACTCGAGACGTGTGGCACCATGACGATGAACTCGGCGGGGGGCAGCCCCTCGAAGCGGATGCGCCCCGCGGCGTCGGCGTTGCCACGCAGCTGGCGGCCCGTCTCCGTGCGCGCGGCGACCACGTGACCGGGCTGTGGCGCGCCGGCCTCGTCGTGGACCTCGACGACGAGGCACGCGAGCCGCTCCAGGTCGATGTCGAGAGATGCTTCACGGGGTAGCTCGACGACCTCGAAGTAGGTCTCTCCGGCGTCGCGGACGCGCAGGATGTAGGTCGCCTCGGGCGCGGTCAGCCGGAAGCCGCCACTCTTGTCTGCGCTGACGCCGTCGACGGCGGAGTCCTCGTCATTGCCCCACTGCAGCGGGCTGTGGGCGAGCAGCGCGAGCGAGGCTGTTGGGCACGAAACGCCGGCGCGCGTCACGGAGCCGAACACTGCAGCGACCGAGCCGGGGTCCAGTCGCACCTCGGTGACGCCGGTCTTGTGGAGTTCGGTGAGCGTGAAGCGTGCTGCGTGATAGCCCTCAGCCCAGACCGTGAATCCGAGCGCTTCATCCTGCCAGTAGCGCAGCGTCGTCGGACTGAACGGGAGCGCGAGCTCACCGCGGGGAGCGTTGAAGGCTCCGGCGAGGCGTACATACCCGTTTCTTCGTTCGTGCACGCTGAGCCGCACCCGCTCGACGGGCAGCTCGGTGCGCGCATCGACGACGTGCAGGCTCGGAACCGGGGCGACGATCACGCGCGCCTCGTTCCCGGTGCGGTACATCCCGGGACTGCGGCAGGCCCAGCCCGCGTCGACGACCTCGATCGAGACGCGGCCCGTGGCGACCTCGCAGCTGAACCTGCCCTCGTCGTCGGTGCGCAGCATCCAGTGGCCGAGCCCCTCGATCTGGTGATCGTCCATCAGGCGAATGCGGCCGATGCGCGGCGTCCCCGCGCTGCTGGACCGATCGCCGAGCGTGGCGTGAGCCTCGCTGTCGAGCGGGTCACCCAGGACGCTGATCGCCAGCGTCAGCGCGCGCGGTTCGTGCCCGCCGTCGAACACGAGCGTGCCCGAGAACACGTCGGGCCGCCGCAGGGTCACGGGCCAGGGCTTGTCCGGATCGTGCGCGGCGCGGGTGCGCGGCGCGTAGCCCGCGTGCTCGACCACGAGCACGCCTCCGCGCTCGGGACTGGCGAGCTGGTAGCGGCCGTCGGCCCCGGTGCGCGTTACCGCGAGCGCCGGGGCGTCACCTTCGGGCCAGTCGTAGACGAGGAACGGCTCGCGGTCGAAGCGCGCCGCGTCCGAGAGCACGCCGAGGCGGGGCCAGTCCGCACCCGTGCGCGACGCGAGCCGTCCTGTGACCTCGCGCCGATAGAGCTCGGGGTGCTCGGCGACGGCGCGGCTCGCGGTGGTCTCGCGAGGCGCGTGCAGCTCGACGCGCGCGCCCTCGATGGGATCGCCCGTCAGCGCGTCGAGGACCTGCCCGGCGAGCTGGTGGTCGAGCGCCGCGTTGGTGGGGACGACGACCTCGACGCGGTCCGTCGGCGCTTCGTCCTGCGCGGTCGCGGCGCTGAGCGGAGGCCCTGGGCCGTCGCTCGGTGCTTCCACGACGAGAACACCAGCGCCGTCGCCGGGGAGCGCATCGCGCTCCCCGGCATTCGACTTCAAGAACGAGAGGGCGAGTGCAGCGGCGAGACATGCACTCAGGGCGAGCAGGGGTTGACTCACGATCCAGGCTCCAAGGACAAAGGGAACGGAAGGGGCGAGGGCCACGGCGGCTCCCTTCTGGAGCAGACCGGCCTTGATCTCTTCGAGCCCGCGGAAGGCGCCGAGGTCGAGCGCGAGCGCGCCGACGAGCGAGGGCGGGACGCTGCGGCGCAGCTTGTCGTGGGCGCGGTGCAGCTGAACGCGGACGGTGCCCGGGCTGCGCTCGAGCAGGTGGGCGATGTCCGCGATCGCGAGTCCGTGCCTCAGCCGGAGGAGCACGACGGCGCGGTACGGCTCCTCGAGCTCGTCCGCGGCGCGGGCCAGCTCCCCCGAAAGCTCCCGACGCTCCAGCGCGGCGTCGGGGGTCTCGACCTCGCGCTCCAGCAGTGCGCCGACGTCCAGCTGCCGCGCGGAGCGTCGCCGCGCGTTCGCTGCCTTGTTGTTCAGCACGCCGATCAGCCAGGGCAGCGCGGGGCCATCGAGCTGCAGACTCTCTCTCCGTTCGATCACGGTGAGGAACGTCTGCTGCACGAGGTCTTCCGCCTCGGACGCATCCCCGACCAGGTGGATCGCGAGCTTCAGGAGCTGCGGCGCCGCGAGGTCGAACAGCGCGGCGAGCGCGTCGAGGTCACGTTTCCGGCACCAGCGCCGCAGCAGGTCGTCTTCGCGTTCGGGCATCACGAAGAGACTGTCAGAGCGCGACGATTCGTTACGGCCGTCCCCGAAAAAGTCCTCTCGAGCGGGGGTCGAGTGGACCCCAGCAGCGTCTGGGCTCGACGAGGGTCCCTCGGTCAGGCCCCGCCGAGCTCGCGCACGCGGCCGGTGAGGTACGCGCGCTCGGCCGAGCTCGAGGTGAGCTGGGCTGCGCGCTCGAACGAGGCCCGCGCTTCCTCGTCGCGTCCCAATCGCGCGAGGAAGTCGCCGCGCGTGACGTGCAGCGCCGGGTAAGCGTCGAGCTCCAGTCCGTCGATGAGCGCGAGCGCGACTTCCGGACCGTTCACCTCGCCGATCGCGATCGCGCGATTGAGCGCGACGACGGGCGTGGGCGAGACGGCGATGAGCTGGTCGTACAGCGCAACGATCTGGCGCCAGTCGGTGCGATCGAAATTCGCCGCGTCGGCGTGCACTGCATGGATGGCGGCTTGAAGCTGGTACGGGCCGGGGCGCCCCAATCGTAGGCAGCGCTGGACCAACGCGTGGCCCTCCTCGATCCGCGGGCGATCCCAAGCGGCGCGGTCTTGATCCCGCAGGAGCACGAGCCCCCCGCTCTCGTCGAAGCGCGCGCCGCGCCGCGACTCACAGAGCAGCATCAGGGCGAGCAGCCCCAGCACCTCAGGCTCGCCTGGCATCAGCTGCACGAGCACGCGCGCGAGGCGGAGCGCCTCGAAGCAGAGATCGCCTGTGCGGTTCGCGCCGCCGGGGGGATGCTCGGCGCCCGCGTTGTAGACGAGGTAGAGCACGGCGGCGACCGGCCGCAGGCGCAGCTCGAACTCGCCTCCTTCGGGGACGCGGTAGGGGATCCTGGCCGCCTTGATCTTGCGCTTGGCGCGGACGAGCCGCTGCGCCATCGTCGCCTGCTCGACCAGGAAGGCGCGGCCGACCTCGTCCGTCGAGAGTCCGCCGAACAGTCGCAGAGTCAACGCGACCTGCGCTTCGGTCGAAAGAGCGGGGTGGCAGCAGGTGAAGAGCAATCGCAGGCGGTCGTCGTGCACGGTCGACTCGTCGTCGCTCTCGGGGTTGAGGTTCGTGGCGTCCTCGGCTAGAGCTGCGACCAGCTCACGTCCGCGCGCCTCGCGGCGAACGCGGTCGATGGCGCGGCGGCGAGCTGTGCTGGTGATCCAGGCGCCCGGACTCTGCGGCAGGCCGACTTCGGGCCAGGTCTGCAGTGCGAGGGCGAAGGCTTCCTGCACCGCGTCCTCGGCGACGTCGAGGTCGCCGAAGAGGCGGGTCAACGTGGCTACCGAGCGGCCAAACTCCTCCCGGAAGATCCGACCGACCTCGGCCTCCTCGAGGCCGGACGGGCTCTTGCTCAAGCCGAAGTTTGCGGCTGTTGAACGAACGGCCGGACCTCGATCGGCGAGCCGATGCAGTCCACGACGCGGTCGGCCCACTTCAACGCGGCGTCGAGGTCCTCGGCCTCGATGATGTAGAAGCCGCCGAGGTGCTCCTTCGACTCCGCGAAGGGCCCGTCGGTCGTGAGGGTGCCGTCCGCGCCGGGGCGCACGACGGTCGCGGTGTCGGGGGCGTGTAGCTGTCCACCGAACACCCACGTGCCGCTCGACTTCATGTCGGCCTCGAGGCCGAGGATCTTGGTCATCATCGCCTGCATGTCCTCCTCGGACATGGGCTTCTGGGTGGCGCAGTCACCGCCGTGCACGGACAAGAAGTACTGGGGCATCGGTTTCTCCTTTCGAATGGGAACTGGATCGGAATTGGACACCCTCGCGACGAGTGGCGGTGCGACGGATCGACAGCCTGTTCGAAAATCTCACTCAATCGTCATCGCGACTCCGCAGGGCCCCGTCCATCGGCGCCTGGGCGTTCAGGAAGAAGAAGCGCCAGTGCATGGAGAGGGCCGTCAGGACGGCGATGTGCCACAGGCCGTGGGGGCCGATCACGGCAGGCCAGAGCGTGGGCCAGTCGAGCCCCATCAGGATCGCGCCAACCGAATAGACGACGCCGCCTAGGATCAGGAGCTCCATCCGCACGGCGCCGCCGCGGCGCCAGGCGATCAGGCCGGCGAGTCCCGCGATCCAGCCCATGAGCAGGTAGACGCCCGTCGCGAGCCCGGCCGGGAGCGTGTCGTAGAACACGCTGAAGAGCGTGATCCCTGTCGCGGCGAGGAGCCAGATGGCGATCAGTACACCCCAGCGCGCCACGCCGCGAAAGAACAGGCTCTGCACGGGAGTGTGGGTGCCTGCGATGAGCGCGAAGATCGCCGCCTTGTCGAGGCGACCCAGCACGCCGCGCGCGGTCGATCCCTCCTCCAGCATGTGGAACACGCCGCTCATCGACAGCAGTAGCAGCGTCGTCCCAGCGAAGACGGAGAACGCGAGGACGCGCCGTCCGTCTCCGCGGGCCTGACGCAGCAAGAAGAACGTGAACACGCCGAAGGCTGCCGTACCGAGCAGGTGAGTCATCGCGTCGAACGGCTCGAAGAAGCCGGGGAGCGAATGGACCTGCGTATTCATGGGGACAACGTAGCCCGCTTCGGCCGCGATTTCCGGAGGCGGACCGGCTCACCTGGAATTCACGATCGGAGCCTGACGCGGGCCCGCAGGGGATGCGCGCTTGCGGCGGACTGCTAAGGTATCCGCATGTCGGTCGGTCCCGAAGCCTGGCACGAGGCGGGTCACGCGCTCGCTGCGCACCTCTGCGGCGGCCTCGTGCGCGAGGTGACGCTCGAGTCGGAGTTCGATGGCCACGAAGGGCACGTCGCGGTCGAGTGGCGAGGGGCGGAGGCGCGCGATGTCGCGCGCCGCTCGGCGCTCGTGGCCCTGGCCGGACCGGTCGCCGAAGTGGTCTTCCGCGGCGACGACGTGCTCGAGGATCCCAGCGCGTTGTCGGCCTGGCGCGGGGACTGGGACGAGGCCGACGCGCAGCTCGCGGTGCTGCACCCGGTCGCCGCGGAGCGCGAGGCTGGACGCCGCGGGCTCCTGCAGGAGCTGCGCGACGTGTTCGACGCGAGCGAGGGCTACGACTGCCTCGCGCGGCTCGCAGACGCCCTCGACGCCCACGAGACCCTCGACGAACCGCTGTTCCTCGAGGCGCTCGGCGACGTCTGGCGCGACGCGCGTCCGTTCGGCTAGCGGTCCCGCCCGCCGCGCGCGATTCAGGCCGGGGGGGCGCTCATCTCGCCGCCAACCTCGCCGCCACCGACGACGGTCATGCGCGACGTCGGCGGTGCGAGCTCGATACCAGCCGCCTCGAAGCGGCGCACGATCTCGAGGTTGACGCCCTGTCCGAACTCGAGGAACTGCCAGTAGTCCGGCGGCGCGTACCAGTAGCAGACGACGAGGCTCAGGGAGTCGGCGTTGAACTCGTCGAAGTAGACGCGCGGCGGCTGGCCCTCCGGCATGCCCTCGTGGTTGTCGAGGATCCTGCGCACGATCGCGACGGCCTCCTCGACCTTCTCGGGCGGCGTGTCGGTGGCGATGCGCAGCTTCGTGCGGCGGCGGATGCTCTCCCGCCGGCTGACGTTCTCGATGTCCTGTGACGCGATGACCTCGTTCGGCATCGAGGTCACGTGCCCGTCGAGCTTGCGGATACGCGTCGAGCGCAGGCCGATGCGCTGCACGACTCCATCGTGTCCGGCGACGACGATGCGTTCACCGACGCGGTACGGCTGATCGACGAGGATCGTCATGCTGGCGAGCAGGCTGCGCAGCGTGTCCTGGGCCGCGAGGGCGACGGCCAGACCGCCGACGCTGAGCGAGGCAATCATGCCGACGACCGGAATACCGATCCGATTCGCGCCGTGGAAGACGAGCGCTGCCGCCCCGGCGAGGCCGAACACCTGGGAGGCGAGGCGGATCAGGTCCGCGTCCAGACTCTCGGAGCGCACACGGGGGGAGGCGATGATCGCCTCCCCGATCAGCAGCGCGCCCAGCCAGGCGATCCAGCCGAGCGCGAGGTAGGTCAGCGCCAGCGTGCCGAGGTGAAGCGCGTTGCCGACGTCCCCCGTGAAGTTGATGTCGTCCGTGATGACGGGGGTGGCGATCCGGAGCAGCAGGAAGGTCGCCAGCGGCAGCATCAGGTGCAGCAGCTGTGTCTTCACGCCGGCTTCGCGCTTCTCGCGCCGGGTGAAGCGCAGCACGACGAGGGCGACCATCACCACGATGAGGAAGAGCAGCGCCGTCCCGACCCACTTCCACAGTGCGTGGCCTCCAACGCGATCCCGCATCGGCTGCGGCAGCGCGTCGATCCACGTCATCGGGATGCGCCATCCGCCGTACACGCTGCGCCAGTAGCTGATGTCCTCGATCGGGGGCTTGCGCAGGTACGGGAGGTGTTCGACTCGCGTGAAGAACTCGTCCATGCGCTGGACGGTCTCCTTGCTGAAGAGGAACTCGCCCTCCCGCGGACCCTCCTCGACACGCACGAGCGTGATCTCGGTGTGGGGCAGGGTCCAGCGCTTCAGGTCCTCGTCGACGACCCGCGCCGCTCCAGGGACATCGTCGAAGTCGGGCAGCTCGATGCGGCAGAGAATCTCGTACAGCTGGATGCCCGCCTCGTTGCTCTTCTCCTTGCGAGTCTCCTCGGGGAGCTCGCTGAGGTCGAGCGTGCGGCGCGTTCGAGCCGCCGCCGTGATCAGCTGGAGGTGCGCGACCTCGCCGCGCTCGCCGGCGCGCTCTTCGATGACCACTTCCCAGACATCCTCTATCGACGACAGAAACGTCTCGAGCGTGGCTCTCGGGCTGCCAGTCAGCGGCGGCTCGAGGGGGTGCTCCGACTGCGCGGAAGCGCTGGGGGAGAGGGTGAACAGCAGGAGCGCGAGGCTCAGGGCTCCGAGGAGCGAGCGCCGGTGGCAGCGGAGGAACGACATGGGAGTGCGACGGGATCGTGGGAACCGAGGACGCGCCCGGCTGCGGCAGAGTATGCGGCTTGACGGCGGGCTGTGTCGAACGCGGACGCCGCGGACGGAGTCGCGCAGAGGCTCCCGGCCTCACATCCGAGCAGAGCCCCAGATTCCGCGACTTCTCGCGCCCGCGTACACTTCGGCCCCGAGCTCGCGCACCGCTCCCGCCGATCCCCGCACTCAGCTTCCACGCCGATGACTCTCCGAACCGCCCTCGTCCTCTCTCTCACCCTGCTGGCGGCCTGCGCCGGCACCGACGCGGCGGTCGAGTCGCCCGAGCCTGCACGGCTCCCCGTGGGCTCGCTGCAGGCCACCGACGAGGCGCTCTCCGGCGAGGTTCGACTGCTGCACTGCGGCACTCTGCTCGCGGTCCCCGGCGAGGCGCCGCGCCAGAACGTGACGCTCGTCGTGCGCGCTGGCCGCGTCGCCGAGGTCGTCGACGGCTTCGTCGACACGGTCCCGGGTGTCGAGGGCGCGGTGGAGGTCATCGACCTGAGTGACCAGTTCGTGCTCCCCGGCCTGATCGACTGCCATACGCACCTCACCGGCCAGTCCGTTCCCGTCGCCGAGCGCATTCGCCGCACGCTGAGCGAGACCGAAGCGCACGCCGCGATCGACGGGGTCGTCTACGCGGAGCGCACGCTGATGGCGGGCTTCACCACGGTTCGCAACGTGGGCTCGGGCGGCTCGACCGGAATCGCGCTGCGCGACCGGATCGCCTCGGGCATGATCCCCGGTCCGCGAATGCTGGTCGCTGGTCCGCCGGTGACCGTGACGGGTGGCCATGGCGACTGGACCAACTCGATCTCGCCCGCGCTGCGTCCCCCGCGGGGCCCGGAGACGATGACCTCCGACGGCCCCGCGGAGGTCCGCAAGGCGGTGCGCGCGCGCATCCGCGAGGGCGTCGACCTGATCAAGATCACTGCGACCGGCGGCGTGCTCAGCATGACCGCGGCGGGCGTCGACCAGCAGTTCTTCGCGGACGAGCTCGAGTCGATCGTCGAGGCCGCGAACCGCATGGGCCGCAAGGTGGCGGCGCACGCCCACGGCGCGGACGGCATCAAGGCGGCGCTGCGCGCCGGCGTCGCTTCGATCGAGCACGGCACCTACCTCGACGACGAGGCGATCGCGCTCTTCAACGAGACCGGCGCCTACCTCGTGCCCACGATCCACGCGGGCAAGTACGTCTCGGAGAAGGCCCAGGTCCCGGGCTACTACCCGCCGGCGATCGAGGCCAAGGCCTCGGCGGTCGGTCCTGTGATGCAGGGGGCGCTCGGGCGGGCCTACGAGGGCGGCGTGCCGATCGCGTTCGGCACCGACGTCGGCGTCGGCGCCCACGGCACGAACGCGCTCGAGTTCGTCTACATGTTCGAGGCGGGCATCTCGACGGAGGACTGCTTGATCAGCGCGACGATCAACGCGGCCGACCTGTGCGGGATCAGCGACCAGGTCGGGACGCTCGAGCCGGGGAAGTGGGCCGACGTGATCGCCGTGGACGGCAACCCGCTCGCGGATCTGACCGTGCTGCAGGACGTGCCGTTCGTGATGAAGGAAGGCACCGTCTACAAGCGCGCCAGCGTCGCCCGGGCTTCGGAACCTGAGTGAAATGTGAAGCTCGGACCGTAGAACTGTTCCCTGACCGAGACCGTCCTGGTCCGAGCTTCACATTTCACTCAGGTTCCGAAGCCGAAGCCCCTCCGCGCTGCAGAACGAGCATCGAGGCGAGCGTGAGCGCGATCCCAGGGGCCGCGGGCCAGCCGATCGAACCCATCCCGAGCCACCACGCGAGGAGCGCGACCAGCGCCGGGTTGAGGTAGGAGTAGGACATCGTCCGCGTCGGACCGAGCACCGTCACGGCCTTCTGGTTCAGGAAGAACGAGAGCAGCGTCGTGAAGGTCGCGAGGTAAGCGATCCACAGCAGCACGCGCGGCTCGACGCTGGGCCAGTCCACGTCCGCGAGGTCGCCCCAGCCGAAGGCGATGAGCCAGAGCGAGCCGGTGACGAGCGTCCAGAACGTCATGATCGCCGTCGGCTCGCCGCGGTGCAGGCGCTGGATCAGGACGGAGTAGAGGCCGAGTGAGGCCGTACCGCCGAGGAAGATCCAGTCGCCCACGACGAGCTCGAGCTCGAGTGCACGGGCCGGTTCGCCGCGGAACACGACCCACAGCGCGCCGACCATCCCGGTCACGAGCGCGAGTACGCGCCGCCCGCCGAGCCGCTCGCGCACGAGCAGGAAGGCGAACAGCGCGGCGAAGCCCGGTCCGAACGTCGCGAGCGCGCCGGTGTTGATGGCGGTGCTCGTGCGTAGGGCCTCGAACATCGCGAGGAAGAAGCCGACCAGCGGGGCGCTCAGGATGGCGTAGCGCACGAACGAGCGGCCGGTGGGCATGAGCTGCTTGCGATGCGCCACGAGGACGACCGGCAGGAACAGGACCGAGGCGAGCACGAAGCGCAGCAGCGTCAGCACGAGGCTGTCGAGGCTCCCCGCGATTCCCTTGACGACCGGGAACGAGGTCGAGATCAGAAGCGTCGCCGCTCCGATCATCAGGTGGGCCTTCGCCGTGTCCTTCATGGCATGCGCTGAGACGCGCGCGAGGGCCGCCGCGGATCGCGGCGGCCCTCGCGCGTCGTCACCGAGACAGTTTGAGCCTCTCATGCCGGCGCGCCCCGCCGCCGCATGCTCGGGCGTCGGCCAGCGCCGGAGGTTGGTGCGGCGCTCCTCCGGTTCGGACATCCACCACGCGTGGGTGTCCGCAACGGTCTCGGCCAGCGTGCGGTAGGTGAGTCCGGCGCCCCAGGACTTCGACGAGTCCGTGCTCCGGTCGCTACGTGAACGGTCGAACATCGGCGTCGGGTAGCGCAGCTCGTCCAGCAGCTCGATCGATGGCCAGTGCAGCGTCGTGGGCGCCGCCGTGAACGCGCGGAGCGACCACATGAGCTGTTGGTTGGTCACCGGGGAGGCCGGCCCAGCGCCGTTGAAGACGCCCGGGGTTCCAGCTTCCGCCAGACGGACCAGCCAGTGGCAGAGATCCCGCACGTCGATCCACTGCACGCCCTTCTCGGGGCTCGCGGGGCAGACGATGTCGCCGCCGCGGTGCGCGCGCTCGATCCAGTAGGTGAAGCGGTCCGTGCTGTCGCCGGGCCCGACGATGTAGCAGGGGCGAACGCAGGTCGCGCGCTCGCCGTAGACCTCGCGCACGATCCGGTCGCACTCCGCCTTGAGCGGCCCGTAGGTCGCGCCAGTCACCTGTTCGGTCCCGGGGGACGGCGCGGCGTGCAGCGGGCCATCGTGATCGCAGACCCCGTCGGGCGTGCCGTCGTAGTCGTAGACCGCGACCGTCGACGTGAACAGGTAACGGTCGCAGCGGTCCTTCAGGAGCTCCGCCGAGTCGCGCACGTGGCGCGGCACGTAGCCCGAGTTGTCGATCACGACGTCCCAGGTGCGATCGCCCTCGAGCGACTTCAGCCCGTCGCCGACCTTCGCATCGCGGTCGCCGGTGAGCTCCTCGACGTCGCCGCCGTACATCCCACCGCGACGCCCGCGGTTGAACACCGTGACCTCGTGGCCGCGCTCGAGCGCGTAACGAATCTGGTGCGGCCCGATGAAGCCGGTGCCGCCGAGGAACAGGAGCCGGAGGGGTTTGGCGGCCTTCTCCTGCGTCGCGGCCCGTCCGAGCGTGCCGGCGGCGAAGAGCGCCGCGCTGGCGCCGAGGAAGTGTCTGCGTGTGGTCATGGAGGGCTGGCGGCTGATGGGCGTGCGGGAGCTGGGGTTTCGAAGCTTCAGAGGGGACCCTGGCGAGCGCAGTCTAGAGCATGGGGCTGTGGAGGTCTCTGTGGTCTGTCGCGGGCAGCCGTTCCCCACCAAGTCCGAACGGCGAGCGTTGATCTCGACTCGTTCGGTCCCGAGGATGCGTCGACCATGACGACCAAACCGATCGTGAGCTCCCAGCGACCGACTCGTGCCCTCGCGGCGCCGAAGATCGGAGCGCCCCCCGGTACCCTCGTCGCACCGGCAGGGGCGCGACCGACGACCGTCCGCGTGATCGACTACAACACGGACGAGCTGCTCGAGCGCGACATCGAGACGGTGGCCGAGTTGAAGGACTACGTCGAGCGCGAGTCGACCAGCTGGGTCGACGTGGTCGGCCTCGGCGACGTCCAGCGCATCCGGGAGATCGGCAAGCTCTTCGGCCTGAGCACGGTTGTTCTGGAGGACATCCTGACCCTCGGGCAGGCGCCCAAGTTCGAGGACTTCGACGTGTACGGGTTCGTGCTCGCGGATCTTCCGAGCGCCGGGGAGCGGCTGGAGGTGGAGCAGATCAGCCTCGTGTTCGGCCCGCGCTTCGTCGTCAGCTTCCGCGAGCGCGAGAGTGACTGCTTCGATCCGGTGCGCGAGCGCATCAGCAACGGCCGCAAGCGCATCCGCACGCTCGGGTCGGACTACCTCGTCTACGCGCTGCTCGACGTGCTGGTCGACTCGTACTACCCAGTCGTGAAGGGCAACCGCATGCGCCTCGAGGAGGTCGAGGATCGGCTCTCCGACGGACCCTTCGACGCCGCAGTGCCCGCGATCCACGCCATTCGCCGCGAGCTGCGATTGCTGCGACGGATCCTGGAGCCCATGACGGTTGCCCTGCAGCGCATGCTTCGTCCGGAGCTGGAGCTGGTCTCCAAGGACACGCACATCTACCTCGCCGACTGCTGGGAGAACTCGCGCCGGCAGCTCGAGGCCATCGACGCGCACCGCGAGTTGTGCAACGACCTCTTCGACCTGCACATGTCGCAGCTCAGCCACAAGCTGAACGAGGTGATGAAGGTGCTGACGATCTTCTCGGCGCTGTTCATCCCGTTGACGTTCGTCGCCGGTCTGTACGGGATGAACTTCGATCCGGGTGTGTCGCGCTGGAACATGCCCGAGCTCGGGATGGCCTACGGCTATCCTGCAGCGCTCGCCGCGATGCTGGTGCTCGGCATCGGGCTCGTCATCTACTTCGTGCGCAAGGGCTGGATCGGCGGATCCGACTGAGAGCGCACGCTCGCTCCGCTCACCGAACGCCTCGTAGCACGAGGACGACGCCTCATGATCGACCACCTCTCCCTGCGTGTGACGGACCTCGACCGGACGCTGGCGGCCTATCGCAAGGCGCTCGCGCCGCTCGGCATCGAGGTTCTCATGGACCTCACGCGCGAACAGGTCCCGCACCTGCCCGTCGAGCGTGCGGCGGGCCTGGGCGCGGACGGCAAAGCGACCCTGTGGCTCGCGCCGGCCGAGGACGGGCTCGTGTCGCCGACGCACCTGGCGTTCGCGGCCCCTTCGCGCGAGGTAGTCGACGCCTTCCACGCGGCGGCGCTCGACGCGGGCTGCACGGACAACGGCGCGCCGGGCGTCCGCCCGCACTACCACGAGCACTACTACGGCGCGTTCGTGCTCGACCCCGACGGCTACAACCTCGAAGCCGTCTGCCACGCGCCGGGCTAAGGCCTATTCGTTCGTCGCGTCACCAAGGCTGGCGAGCGTGTGTCCGGAGTAGCGGGCGTCTTCGGTGACCTCGCGCGTCGCCCAGCTCGGACAGGTGATGCGCTCGAGCTGCGCGTCGCTGTCGCACTCGACCTCGCACAGCATCGTGCCGGCGGCGCCGCCGGGGGACTCGTACACGTCGATGCAGAAGGTCCAGCCCTGCTCGGCGAGCTTGTAGCGGCGCTTGACCGAGCGGAGCCCCTGAAGTGACGCGAGCGCGCGCTCGTCCCCCTCGCGGAGGTAGAGCGTCGTCATACGCCGGTGACGCGGGTCGCCCGGCGCGTCGGGGTCGAGCGTCTTCTGTCCGAGCTTGACCTGCAGCCGGGTACCGTCCGGCGCCTCGACCCGGCGCAGGCGCAGCTCCGTACCCTCGACGTAGAGGTCGTGCAGTCGCTCGAAGACCGCGAGGTCCAGCGTTGCGGGCAACGCATCGAGCGCGAAGCGGCGCTCGCGCTCGATGCGCGCGTAGCCGCGGGTGGCGGGGCGGTCGTCGTTCGTCATGGCCGTCGCTGGATCATTCCTTGAGTCCGAGGCGCCGCGCGAGGTGATGCAGGTTGCCGCGGTCGAGGCCGAGCGCGCGCGCCGCCGCCGACCAGTTGCCGTTCGCCTGCTCGAGGGCCTCCTGCACGAGCTGGCGCTGGTAGTCGCGCACCGCCTCGCGCAGCGGGCGCCCGCCGGTTGCGAGCCGATGCGCGGGCGCCGCGGGCGCTGCCGCTTCCTGGCCGCCGGGGTCCACGTCCGACGCTTCGACCCGCACCGGCTTGCCGGGCGCGACGCGCGCCGACGCCCGCAGCACGCCGCGCGCGATCACGTTCTCGAGCTCGCGCACGTTTCCGGGCCAGGAGCCGCTCGCGAGCGCCCGCTGAGCCTCGGCGGAGACGCGCACGGGCCCGACACCGAGCCGAATGCGATTGGCGTCCGCGAAGTGGCCGACCAGCTGCGGCACGTCCTCGGGGTGCTCGCGCAGCGGCGGGACGTTCAAGCGGCAGACGTCGAGCCGGTGCAGCAGGTCGGCGCGGAAGCGGCCCTCGCGCACCTCGGCGTCGAGGTCGCGGTTGGTCGCGGCGATCACGCGCACGTCGACGTGCAGGACCTCGTCCGCGCCCACGCTCTGGACCTCGCCCTGCTGCAGGGCCCGTAGCAGCTTCGGCTGCAGCGAGAGGGGCAGCTCGCCGATCTCGTCGAGGAACAGCGTCCCGCCGTCGGCGGTCGGGAACTTCCCGCGCCGCGCCTGCTCGGCCCCGGTGAACGCGCCCCTGGCGTGGCCGAAGAGTTCGCTCTCGGCG
>CAYGST010000032.1:0-5925 GCA_964352415.1 uncultured Planctomycetaceae bacterium
CCAAGCAGCTCGAACGACTGAAGGAGATCGAGGCCGCGGAGGCCTCTCCCGACTTCTGGGGTGACCAGGAGGCGGCCCAGAAGAAGATGGGCCAGAAGAAGGTGGCCAAGGGCATCGTCGACCCCATCGACACCGTCGCCGGTGCGATCGAGGAGATCGAGCTGCTCGGCGAGATGGCCGCCGACGAGGGCGAAGAGCTCGTCATCGACGACGCGGAGACGGCGCTCGGCGTGATCGAGAAGGGCATCGAGGAGCTCGACTTCCGCGTGATGCTCGGCGCGCCCCAGGACAAGCTCAACGCGTTCGTCGCCATCTCGGCGGGAGCGGGCGGCATCGACGCCTGCGACTGGGCCGAGATCCTCCTGCGCATGTACATCCGCTGGGGTGAAGCGCACGAGTTCGACGTCGAGGAGATGGAGCGCACGGACGAGCCCGAGGCGGGCATCCGCTCTGCGACGATCAAGATCAGCGGGCCCTACGCCTTCGGCAACCTGAAGGCCGAGACCGGCGTGCACCGCCTGATCCGCATCAGCCCGTTCGACAGCCAGGCGCGGCGCCAGACGGCCTTCGCGTCGGTCGACGTCAACCCGGAGCTCGACGAGGACACCGACCTCGAGATCGCCGAGAGCGACCTCAAGATCGACACGATGCGCGCGGGCGGCGCCGGCGGCCAGCACGTGAACAAGACCGAGTCCGCCGTGCGCATGACGCACCTCCCGACGGGCATCGTCGTCCGCTGTCAGAACGAGCGCAGCCAGCACAAGAACCGTGCGATGGCGCTGCAGCTGTTGAAGGCCAAGATCCTCCTGCAGCGTGAGGCCGAGCGCGACAAGGAGCTGGCGAAGCTCTACGGCGCCAAGGGCGAGATCGCCTTCGGCAGCCAGATCCGCACCTACTGGATGCACCCGAACCAGCTGGTGAAGGACCACCGCACGAAGCACGAACGGGGCAACCTGGCCGCGGTGCTCGACGGCGACCTCGACGACTTCATCCAGGAGTACCTGCGCTCGAAGGGCGCGAAGAGCGGGGGCTGAGCGCGGCCTCCGCCCGGTCCTGCGGGACGGCGAACAGGCGTCCGGCCGCGACTCGCTGACGAAGGGCGACGGCCTTGTCGCGCCGCCCGCCGCGACCGCGTCGACGTGGCTCAGCGCCCCGGCGGCCGGCGCTGGCGCCCGCTCGGCCTGCCCGCGGGGCCTCTGCTAGAGTGCCCGGGTCGCGTGCTCGCGCGGCGCTCGGATGGCACGTCTCAGCCGCGACCCCGGTCGCGGCCCAACGGGGGAGAACGACATGGTTGGCTCGAACGGCCGCTTCCTGCTCGGAGTCCTGCTCGGAGTCCTGCTCGGCGCGCTCGTCGGCGCGGGGCTCTATCACCTGTCGACCGGCTCGCAGCCGTCCTACGCGGACGAGCTCGCGGAGCTGGTGCCCGGCGGCGCGCCGGAACCGACCGGCGACGAGCCGGCGAAGTCGGCGCCGCTCGCGCGGCCCACCACCGGGCCGGCTTCCCTGCGCTCCGAGGGTCGGATCGACCCGGCCACGCTCGAGCCGCTCAGCGACGGGCGGGTGGCCGCGCTGGTCGACGGAGTGGCCGAGGCGCAGGACGCCGCGACGTTCGGCAGCGGCGCGATCCGGGGGCGGGTCGTCGATCCGGACGGCGCCGCGCTGGAAGGGGTCGTGCTCCGGGTCGCTCGCCGCGACACGTCCTCCCGCAGCACGCCCGGGTCGAGCGTCGGCGCGGCGGCGCCCGTGCCCGAGAGCTTCGAGGACGCCGTGCGCGAGGCCGCCGAGCGGATCCGCGAAGACCGCGCTCACCTGCGCGAGGCGCGCACGGACGCGAGCGGCGCCTACCGCTTCGAAGGCCTCGTGGACGGTTCGTGGACGATCACCGCGTTCCTCGAGGGCTTCCAGGTCTTGGCCGACTCGAGCGCCACGGACGTCCCCGTCGGCAGCGAAGTCGACTTCACGGCGACGCCGGTGGTGGAGGTTCCGGTGCAGGTCTACGAGCCCGACGGCCGGCTCGCGTCGAGAGCGCGCCTCGCCTTCGAGGGGCTGGGCGGCGGCGCGCACGCCGCGACCTACGGGTGGACCGCGGAGGAGCCGTTTCTGAGGCTGCCGGCCGGGGACTACGAGCTGAGGGCCTACTCCGACGACGGGCGGACGTCGAGGTACGCGACGCGCAGGTCCGACCCGCAGGAGGTGACGGTCGCCGCCGACGGATCGACCGCGCCGCTGCGCTTCGACCTGCGCCTGCGGTTGGCGATCCGCGGCGTCGTCCAGCTGCCCAAGGACGGCACGCGCGTCGAGGACTGCGTTCTCCGCGTGATGCCCCTCGCGCCGGCGCAGGAGGTGGACCTGGAGCTCCTGAGCCGTGCAACGAAGCGCACGGGGAACCGCCCCGGCGCGGAGTTCGCGTTCATGGACCTGGATCCGGGGCGCTACGTGATCGGCGTGCTTCGCTCCTCGAGCTGGGTCGTGTCCGCGCACGAGGTGGTCGAGCTCCAGGACGAGAGCGTCCGCGTGACGCTCGCTCTGGCTCCGATCGATCGGAGCCGCTATCTCGCCGTGACGGTCCTGTCCCCCGAGGGGGAGGTCGTGGACGGCGCGGGGCTTCAGGTGCTCGCGAACTCCTCCTCGGGCAGTGTCCAGGGGGGAGGCCGTGCGATCCGCGACCGGGAGGGCCGGTACCTGGTCGCCTTCGAGGGGGAGACGCTCCGCAAGTACTTCGACGAGTCCGTAGTCAAGACCGACTACTTGCTGTACGTGCGGCACGAGGAGCTTGGCATGCGCAGCGTGCCGCTCATCCGTGGCCAGACCGAGCTCACGGTCGTCTTCGACGCTCCCGCCCGCCTCGAAGTCACCGTGCTCGGCTACGAGGGCAGCGGCTACGAGGGGCGCCTCTTCGTCAATGCCAGGAAGCACGCGCCGAACCTGGGCAGAGCGGTCTCCATGGGAGGGGGCGAGCTCGGTCCGGATGGGGTCGAGGAGTACACCGGGCTCGAACCGGGGCTCTACGTCGTGACTCTCAGCGCCAGGCCCGAACGCTCCGGCGCGTTCACTGACCAGACTGAGATCGAGCGCGTCGAGGTGCAGGTGGGCGCGGGAGAGACCACGCTCCAGCTGAGCATCCCGGTGCTCCACTCCGTGCGCGTGCACTGGGCCGACGGGAAAGAAGGCACGAGCCTCGGGATGCGGGCTCGAAGGGAGGGCGCCGCCATCGGCGGATCGAGCGCCGACCTGGACGCCGATGGCTACGCCGTGCTCGAGAACCTCCGCGCGGGTGAGTACGTCCTGAGCGCCTCGGGCGTGAGCATCCAGCAGATGTACGTCACCGTCCCGACCAAGGAGGTCGAGTTCGTTCCCATGGAGATCGATGCCATGCGCGTCGTGATCGCGGACCCGAACGGAGACCTGGCCACGGTCGGCTTCCTCGACGGCGACCTGGTCATCGGGACCGATGGCGAGGCGTTCACCGACACGCCCGACCTCCGGCTGCTGGACAAGCTGCAGAGCTCGAAGGCCACGCAGACGACCTTCCTCGTGCTGCGGGGCGGCAAGTCCCTCGAGATCGAGGTGCGGGGCGCCGACCTCGGCGGCTGGTCGTCGAGGGGCGGTCAGTTCTTGCCGGCTCAGCGCTGAGTCCGCCGACCTGGTGCGGGACGGCCTGCGCCCCGCGGACACGTCTTCCGACGATCTCCCGCCACCTCGGCCCCGGGACGGAGGCGAGCGGGCCCGGTTTCCGGGAGACGCGCCGCCCGCCGCGTTCGAGCTCACGTGGACCGGCCGAGGCGCCGTCGAGAGCGGCTGCGTCGCGGCGACGAGCGCGCGCGGGCGGGTTTCGGGGACACGCGCGAGCGAGAGGCCCGGGGCTCCTCGAATCCTCGGAATGCTGCTCGCTACGGCCCCTTTCCGCCGTCGGGCAGCCGGATCTTTCGGCGGTTTCGTGTCCGGCAAGGAGGCCCTGAGTCACCTGGAGAGTGCGAGCGCGGGAGGTCCTGACCGTCCGCTCCCGCCGGTCCCCGAGGCCGTTCGCCTCGGACTCGCTCTCCTCATCTCCCCACCAGCGCTCCCCGGCGCCCTGCTCCATCCAACCGGCATGAAGAACACGATCCAGATCACCGCGGCTGCGCTCCTCGCCCTCGCTGGCTCCGTCGATGCGCAGAGCGTCCTGCACGACGGCCTGACCAACTCGCCGCTCGGGGGCTCCACCCTCGCGCAGAACGCCTCGGGCGCGCTGGCCGTCTCGAATCTCGGCTCGTCGGGGCTCGACGGCGTGCGGATCCAGCTCGGCGACTCGAACGGTGTCCGCTTCGAGCCGGACTTGAAGCTCGGCGCTCAAGGACGCTGCGAGCTGAAGTGCGAGGTCATGCAGGACGGCAACGCCACTCCGCTCCCGGTCACGATCTTCATCGCGGGCGACGGAAGCGGAGACTCCTCCATCTACACGCCCGACTTCTCCGGCATCAACTCTCCCACCTACACGCTGCGCCTGAAGTCCGCGGGCCAGCTCGTCTACGAGCAGGGTGGGCACACGGGCGGCACGAAGATGCAGCAGGGCGGAGGGCTCAGCTCCCTGCCGCAGAAGGTCTACTCCCTGGCCAACCCGTTCGGTCCCTGGGGCGGCATGTTCCTGATGTGCGGCGACTTCGGCGGCGGGATCGTCACGCCCCCCGGGAGCGGCGTGGGGATCGCCTGTGACTTCATCGAGATCATCTCGGAGCCGTCCCAGCTCGTCGGAGTCGCGAGCGCGGCGCTGACCACCGCGTTCGTTCCCGACTTCACCATCGGCCTCGAGGAGCTGCGCGCCCTGGATCAGTGGGTGACGGGCATCGACGATGCCAAGATCGACGCCGAGCCGGGCGGGCGCCTGAAGGTCTCGAACCTCGGCTCCTCGGGATGTGACGGCGTCTCCATCCACCTGGGCGGCGGCAACGAGCTCCAGGGCGAGCTCGAAGAGATCGCCGCGCCCAACCACCCCGGCGGCGAGTTCACCTTCGAGAGTCGCTGCGCCAGCGGGCAAGTCGAGACCGTGACCGCGACCGAGACCGGAGGCGAGTGGCTGTTCCTCCCCGACTTCAGCGCGATGGGCTCCCAGACCTACACCCTCGAGCTCTACGACCAGACCCAGCTCGTCCACCAGCAGTCCGGCATGACCGGCCCCGGTGTGAGCACCGCGGCGTTCGCCCGCTTCTACAAGAAGGTCACCGAGCACGCCGACGGCACCACGACGACGGAGTGGTGCATCGAGAGCTCGGCCTCGGCGGCTCACACCGTTGTCGGTGGCCCCACCGTGCAGGCCGACATGATCACGTTCCGCTCGACCGACCTCGTCATTGCTCGGGACGCGGACCTGGCCGCCGTGCTGCTGCGAGCGGGAACCATGAACGGCGACGTGTTCCTGAACGGCCTGGGCGAGGTCGAGCCCTGCGTCGGCAGCAGTTACTGCGTCGGCGCGCCGAACTCCGCGGGTTCGGGGGCCTTCCTGTGCTCGGCGGGAAGCGCCAGCATCGCGAACAACGACCTCGTGCTCTCCTGCAACGGACTGCCCGCCAACAAGTTCGGCCTCTTCTTCTACGGCCCGAACCAGATCCAGGCGCCGTTCGGCGACGGCTTCCGCTGCGTCGGCGGCCAGCTGAACCGCCTGCCCGCCCAGGTCTCCAGCGCCCTGGGCTCCGTCGCGCAGGCCCTCGACAACACGGCACCTCCCACCGCGAGCGGGCAGATCACCTCCGGCCAGCAGTGGTTCTTCCAGTTCTGGTACCGCGACCCCGCCGCGAACGGCGCCGGCTTCAACCTCTCCGACGGCCACGGCTTGCTGTTCACCCCGTGATCGCAGTGGCCCTGGGGCCTCCGGAACCTGAGTCAGAGTCGAGGGGGCGCGCGGGGGGCCCCCCCGGCGCGGGGCGCGGGCCCGGGGGGGCGGCCGCCGCG